>JANMDS010000520.1:0-11050 GCA_031376405.1 Betaproteobacteria bacterium | reverse complement strand
CAAAAAAAGCCGCTAAGAAGAAGTAATTCGAAGCGACTTGGAGAGAAAAAGGCACCGTGAGGTGCCTTTTTTTATTCCAGATCGGAGGTAGTGCACGCGTGTATTTGAGATCAATACCTGCGGCGCAAAAGAGTCGTTTTCTAGGCGATATCTCCCAAAAACCACCTACTTTGCGCCGTAGGTATGGTGCGGTTTCAATTCTTCATTCTTGCGCACGCTTGTATAGTGTGGCTTTGCCTCCATCTGCATTACTATGAATATGAGCGACACCAAACCTGAATCAGAAAAACCCGCCGACAAACCCGACGCGGAAACGCCGGGCAAGTTATTGTTCGATGCCCGCGTGGTCACAATCTTCGGTGAGATTAACCACGAAATGGCCAAAACCACCTGTGAGCGGCTTTTGGCCTTGGCGCAAAAATCGCGCGATCCGATCCGCATCATCGTCTCCTCTCCCGGCGGTCATGTGGAGTCAGGGGATGCCATTCACGATATGGTGCAGTTCATCGATGTGCCGGTAACGATGATTGGCTCGGGCTGGGTAGCGAGTGCCGGTACGCACATTTATTTGTCCGTCCCGAAAGATAAGCGCGTGTGCCTGCCGAACACGCGTTTTCTCATTCACCAGCCCAGTGGTGGCGCAATGGGTAGCTCTTCGGATATCGAAATCCAAATGCGCGAAATAGTTAAAACCCGCCAACGCTTGGCGCGCGTCATTTCCGCAGCAACCGGTCAATCCATCGAGCGCGTGAGCAAAGATTTTGATCGCGACTATTGGATGGATACGAGCGAAGCCATCGAGTACGGCATCGTTTCGCGCGTCGTGAAACTTCAGTCAGAAATTTAAGCGTCAACACTCGATAAACCAAATTCGGATGTTTGATTTTTGTCGCAGTTCGTAGCTATTGCTATGTGAGCCGCAAGTAAGGGAGCGCCTCACTAGCTACAACGCCCAACATCGCGGCTAGTGCCCCACGCGCGTTGTAGGCTTAGCCGCACGCGCGCGCAAGCCACGCACGAGAGTGAGCGTTGCAAGGAATATTGCGATACCGCCGCCCGCCCATAGCGCAGGCGCGCGCCAGGTAAATGGTGCGGTGGCTGCGACCACGTTTGCATTTGCACGCAATGGCTCGGCATTCGCAAGTGCAATTTGCGCACGCGTTTGTTGCGACCACGTCGTCGAAAAGGAGGTAAGCGGCAAAGCTTGCGGAGCGATTTCAGTGGCAGTCAAGCCCACGCCGAAAGTGAAGGGCCCTGCACCGCGTGCCGCGAAAAGCACTTCTACTGGGTGGTAGCGCGCGGTGAGTGTGAGCCCGTTGCCCGCTGCGCCTAGGTCTTCGCTTTGGACGCGTACTTCCCGCACGGCAAGGTTAGCGAGCACGAACTCAGGGCTACGCATTTCGACTTTGTTTGGGTGGGATGTGCGATAAATCAGCTCGTTTGTCAGCGACTTCCAAGGCTCGGTTGCGGCGGCGCGTGTGGACCATTGGGTGTTTGCTACCGCGCCACTTTGCGGCAACGCTACGTTAAGTCCGAAGAGCGGAAAACGCCCACCAAAATCGGCGATCCACTCACCGGCAACAGTGCCCGCGCGTAAAGACGCGCCGATCGTGGCCGTTTCAGGGCTCGCAAAGGCGGAGAGCGGGTGTTCAACTAATACGCCTTCGAGCGCGGAACGCGCCAGTGCGCCATCGCCTTGCGCCGACACGCGCACGAAGCGCGCGCGCTGCCCATCGGCGGTAAGCCGCAGGGATTGGCGTGCGCTACCGCCTACCTGTGCACGGTAAATTGTGCCCTCGGCCATGAGCGCCCACTTCGCCAGATCATCGCTGCCTTCAATGCGCAGCGCAACGGCAAAATCCTTTACGCTCTCCGCCACATCGAGCGTGACGTACGCGACCGGCTCCGGCTCGCCCAACACCGCGTAGTGCCACACCCGTGAATTGCTGTCGATAACAATATTTTTTCCTGCCTGCGAGGAAATCGTAGCTTGTAATGCCGCCTGGCCGCGCACCCGCTCGATGATAATGCCGTCGAGCTTGATCTCGGCCATCACCGTATCGCGCAGATTACTTTTTTTCGCACCTTCGCGCTGGAGAGTAATCGGGATGAGTGCGAGCTGGTTTTTTCCGCCAAGCGCACGGCCCGTTTCCGCTTGAACGATTGAAAACGGCACAGCTTCGCCCGCACCATTAAACATGCCAATATCGCCGAACTGCGCGTGTTGGCTCGCGCGCATCGCTGCCTCGCTCAACGAAAACCGCGCCACCGCAGCGCCTGCTGGGGCTTGTACGGTGGCGTGCTGGTTAAATTGGTTGAGCGTGTAGCTTTGCGCCACCGCGCTCAACGTGAGAAGTGCAAAGGCAAATATTGTGCGAGTGGTCATGGGGATGTAATGAAAATCAATGCAAATGATTTTGCAGCAGAATATGTTTTCCGCGCAAAACGTTTCACGGCAAACCGCTATAGAAAATTGCGTTGGGTACTGACTTTTTTACTCAATACCTGCGGCGTAAAAACAGCGCATTCTCAACTTTATCTCCCAAATAAATGGCCCCGCACGCGGAGCCATTTATTGTTTTGCAGTCGCAGGAAAGGCTACGCGCGTTTGCGCCCGCCGCGTTTTGCTGCTACTTTACTGCGCTTACCCGCTTTCGCGTAAACGATTTTGCCTTTTTTGCCGCCTTTTCCAGCGAGCACGCGCACCGCTGGCACGGATTGCTTCACCATCACATAGCGCCCGCCCTTTTTCACTTTTACGAGCCGCGTGGTCATGGGCATGGGCCCGCTCACGGCTACCAGCGCGCCGCGCGCGAGGGATGCGTTTTTACCTAAGTGGTTCCACTGCGCGAGCTTTTGCGCCGGAACGCCGTAGCGTTTGGCGATTGAGGCCAGCGTGTCACCCTTGCCTGCGCGGTGAATTTTTGGCAGCGCAGCCGGGGGGGTGTATTCAGGCAGTTTGGTGAACACCGCATTTTCTAAACTGCCAAGCGCTTCTTCGGACTGCCCTTTTGAAGGCACGAGCAGGTTATAGCCCGCAGGCAACGTGGAAGGAACGGAGCGAATACCATTGACTGCACGCAACGAATCTATTGATGAACCAAAACGCGTCGCGAGTTGATCAAGCCGGTCTCCCACTTTGGTTTTGTACGCCATCCACGACACCATCGGCCGGTCGCCCGCATCGAGCCGCGAAATGAACAAGTCCGCTTTTTCGGCTGGCAACAATATTTGGTGCTCCGCGCGCCCACCAATCACCGGTCTATTGTGAGCAGGGTTGAGAGCTAAAAACTCATCTTTGCTCACTTCGGCCATTTTGATCGCGTGCTCTACATCGATATGCTTCGCAATGGAAATGGTTTTGAAGTACGGCTGGTTCGGAATCGAGGCAAGGTTCACGCCGAACGCGGCTGGGTTGCTAACGATATTTTTAATCGCCTGCAATTTCGGGATGTAATTGCGTGTCTCGATTGGCATGTTGAGGCTGGCGTAATCTGTGCCTTTGCCTGCCGCTTGGTTTGCCGCCACCGCCCGGCCTACCGAGCCTTCGCCCCAGTTGTAGGATGCCAGCGCTAAATGCCAATCGCCGAACATACCGTGAAGCTTTTGCAGATAATCAAGCGCGCCTTGAGTCGCTTGCACGATATCCTTGCGGGAATCGGCCCACCAATCTTGCTTCATGCCGAAATGCTTGCCGGTAGAAGGGATGAATTGCCAAATACCGGCTGCCGCCGCCGTGGATTTCGCGTGGGCAACAAAGGCGCTTTCTACGACAGGCAACAGCGCAATTTCGAGCGGCATATTGCGCCGCTCCACTTCGGTCACGATATAAAACCAATACTTGCTACCGCGCTCGACCACGCGCTGCATGTATTCGGGTTTGCTCGCATAAAACTGCTCCCACTTACGCACATACTCATCGTCGAGCGTTTGCATGGCAAAACCCGAGCGAATCCGATCCCACAAATCAGAAGGGGGGGCGAGCGATTGCGGCTCGGCCACCAGCTCGAAAGTTTCTGCTTTTGCACCGTTCGCCTCGGATTGAATCGCATCGATGGTTGTGGTGGTAACCGGCGCAGTCGCGTCGCTGCGCGGCGTAATCTCTACCGCAACGGGCTCGACGGTAGCAGGGGCAATCGCCAACGGAACTATCGTCATGATCGGCGCGGCAGGCGATACGAGCACGGCTTTTGCAGCAGGAACAGCATCGACTACAGGGGCGAGCTGCGCGCGTTGCAATTCCATTTGAGGTTCAGCGGCAAAGGCGCTTAACGCTCCGAGTTGCGAGAGCGCCAGGGCGATCGCGGTACGCTTAAACATCATCGGCAGTGTCTCCTGGGTGCGGGTAGCGCGCAGAAAAGCGCGCGCGTTCGCAGCAATCTAAGCAATTTAATGTTCGTAGTTTAAACGTAAAAACTGTTTCCCGCTCGGCACTTACACAACATTGTTCAAGCAACTTACCGAAAGTCATTTTTCATTTTTCGCAAGGTGGCAAAAATATCCACCGCATCGGCATGTTCGCGTTGGGCATGCGCGTTGGCCGCAGCACGCAAGGCCGGTTCGCCCGCGCGCAGAAACGGGTTCGTCGCGCGCTCTTCGCCAATCGTAAAAGGCACAGTGGGTATACCGACATCTCTCAGCGCTTGGGCTTGAAAGCTGCGTGCGATGAGCGCCTCGTTTTCGCCGTCCACCGCGAGGGCAAAGCGCAAATTTGAAAGTGTGTATTCATGGGCGCAATATATATTGGTGTTGGCAGGCAACGCGGCCAGGCGCGCTAGCGCGTGTACCATTTGTGCCGGTGTGCCTTCGAACAAGCGCCCGCAGCCCGCAGCAAACAGCGTATCGCCAACAAAGGCAAAACCCTCGCCCACATACGCGATGTGGCCTGCGGTATGACCTGGCACGTCCCACACCTTCAGCGCGCGATCAAAAAGCGGCACTACGTCGCCCTCGCCCAGCGCGACGGTGCGCTGGGGAATCGTTTCGTTCGCCGGACCATACACGGGAATATCGCCGTATCTACTGCGCAGCGCCCCCACGCCGCCCACGTGATCGGGGTGGTGATGGGTGGTCAAAATGGTAACAAGCGATAATTCACGCTCATCAAGCCAATCAATCACGGGTTTTGCATCGCCCGGATCGACCACCGCGCATTGTTTGCCGGAGTGCAGTGCCCAAAAGTAGTTATCTGTAAACGCTGGAATAGGGTCAATTTTCATCATCATGTCGTCGCGCGTGCCTTCGCCTCCCGTTGCATTGGAGCCCAGTCTACTGGAATGGTTCGCCACGCCCTATGGCCAGTACGTGCTCGCAGCGAATCACCATTATTTTGATCATGAAACCGAAGATGTTTTCGGTTTTCATGCCCTGCAAGTGGGCTTGGCTCCGCTTGATTTTTTGCGCAACTCGCGGATTACCTCGAAGCATAGGCTCGATTGGGAAAACAACGCCACGCTTGTGGCCGATGCGGATGCGCTACCTTTTGCGGCGGACAGTTTGGATTTGGTTACGCTCCCCCACACGCTGGAGTTTGTGCTCCAGCCGCACGACGTATTGCGTGAAGTGCACCGCGTATTGCGCCCCGAGGGGCGGGCGATCGTCTGCGGATTTAATCCGTTTTCCTTTATTGGCGCGAAACGGTATTTCGGGCAGGGGATGCTGCCGCCGTGGAATGCTTCGATGATTAGTTTGTACCGGATGAAAGATTGGCTCACTCTGCTCGGATTCGATGTCGTCGCCGGTGGGCTTGGCTGCTACGCCTACCCTACGCAAAACGAAAAGTGGCTTGAACGTGTGCGCTGGATGGACCACGCGGGCGACCGCTGGTGGCCCATCGCAGGCGGCACGTACTATTTACACGCGGTAAAGCGCGTGGCCAACGTGCGACTGCTTCGCCCAGAGTGGAGCGAAAAGAGCCGCCGCCGCCGCGCAGCGGTAGCCACCACCCCTTCTGTTTCAAATCAAAAAAATAGTCATGAATGAAGTTGCGATGTACACCGATGGCGCGTGCAAAGGCAACCCAGGCCCAGGCGGCTGGGGCGCGCTGTTAATTGCGGGCGATAACGAACGCGAACTCTGCGGTGGTGAAGCCTTAACCACCAACAATCGCATGGAGCTTACCGCTGTAATCGAAGGCCTGCGCGCACTCACCCGCCCGTGCAACATAACGGTGTTCACCGATAGCACCTACGTGATGCAAGGCATTACAACGTGGATGGCGAATTGGAAGCGCAACGGTTGGCGCACCGCTGATAAAAAACCTGTAAAAAACGCTGAGCTCTGGCAAGCGCTGGAAGCGGCCACCGCGCCGCACACGGTAAGCTGGCAGTGGGTAAAGGGCCACAGCACAAACGTAGGCAACAACCGCGCCGATGCGCTGGCCAACAAGGGCGTACCAGCGTAGTTTTTGCATTGATTTTGTCGTTATCCGCGGCTCTTTTAATATTGCAATCATTGACCTAATGGTCAAGTTAGTGCCACTGGGGGCGTAAGGCGAAAGAAGGCTTTGTGTGCGGCACGCCATTGGCTAAAAACCTGCGGCGCAAAAGAAGCTTGCTTTGAGGATTATCTCCTTGAAAAACCGCCTTTGTAGCCTTAGCAGTTTGAGGTAGGCTTCACAAGAGCGCTTGGGCTAAGGTTCCGCGTCCATCCGCATAAGAAATTTCCGCCATCGCGCCGTTGATAATCACCATTTGCGGCTGGGCGTGACCAATATCAAAATCGTAGAGTACGGGAATGCCTAACCCGTCGAGTGCATCGGCAATGGCTTCGGCGTTTTGCAGGCCGCCGGATTCTTTGCCGGTGCTGCGGCCGAGCACCACGGCGTTCGCCTCTTCGAACCATCCTGCGAGCCGCAGTTGATGTAGTGCGCGCGCCATCGCAGCGGTAGTGAAGTCACAATTTTCTACGTACACGAGCATTCCCTCGGGCGCGTAGGTGCGCGCGAAGGTGGGCACATCGCCAAAGCGTGTGCCGGCGAGCGTCGAGATCGTATCTAAGCAACCGCCAATCAACCTGCCGCGCACACGCACGTCGCGCTCCTCCCCCAACACGCGCCAGCGCGTTGGCGTATCGAGCGTGTGCGTGGTTGCGGTAGGCTCGGTGCGTATCGGTAGCCATTTGCTCGCGTAGTGCGTGAGCGCGTGTTGGGTAAAACGCGCGCCGCGCGTAAGCCCGAGCGCGCTGCGCCACGTGGTCAGCCGTTGGCCGGGGGCGAGGTTTGGCAGATCCATAAAGTTAATGCCGTGCAGCGTGGCAATGCCGGTGATCATGGTGAGCGGCAACAAAAGCGTGGAGAGATCAGACCAACCCGCGAGCCATTTCGGTTCGCGCGCGAGCATGGTGAAATCAATGTGATCAAGCATATTGATGAGCAGCTCGCCGCCCCACGGCGGAATGATGGCGCGCACTTCTTTCGCCTCCCACAGCGCGTGAAAATCACGGGCCCGATCTGCAGTGCTCGCGCTTACGATACCCTCAGAAAACAAACATTGCCCGAGCTTTACTGCGTAGCCATGCGATTGTGCGTGTTCAACACAAAAATCAAAACGCGCGCGCATGGCAGGCGCTACGCCCGATGAAGGCGCGGTGACGCCAATTGCGTCGCCACGCGCGAGCGGGGCGGAATAGAGGATTTGTTTTTGCATGGGGACGACTATACCTGCGGCGGAGAAACAGCATTTTTTCGAGAGATTATCTTCAAAAATGGGCTGTTTTGCGCCGCAGGTATTGAACGCGTTTGTTGTAAATCTCTGCAAACGATTTACTTCGCGCACGCTTGCGGATTGACGCGCGGCTGCAGATATGTCACGATGCCTGCGTCGCTTCTAAAATCATCGAGGAGAGTGTTATGAACCCATCTGCCCACACACATCAACCGCGCGCGGGTGTTGCGTAAGGTCTGACTTCTCGCGTTTCACGCAGTAGTCTGCTTCACCTCGAGTTACCTTCGCGCACCCTCCGCGCGGTTCCCCCATTCATTTATTTTTTGAGCAATTTATTCGCTCGGTGACCTGGCGCGCGCGCATTTCGATGCGTGGCGCGCCACAGGGAATTTGGAGTTTTTCAAAGATGATGGAATTTGATTTTTTCATGTTGCAGAAGGTCGGGCTTTCGCAGGCATTGCTCAATACTGCGTTGGTAATGGACGAGAGCGCGACCCGCGGTGCGCGGTTGTTTCGCATCGTAGAGTTACATCGGGAAACGGTGCTCCTGCACGATGGCGAAAGCACGTTGAGCGCGCGCATCTTGCCACGCTTACATCGGGAATTGGCCGAGCTGAACACTGCGCTCGCCGTAGGCGATTGGGTGCTCTGCCGCATTGAATCGACCAATGAAGTTTGGATTCACGCGCGGGTTACGCCCACAAATCATTTGGTCCGCCGCGATGGCAGCGGGCAGCGGCATCCGGTGGTGAGCAACGTAGATACCGCGCTTTTGGTCATGGGTTTGGATGGAGACTTCAATCCCCGTCGGCTCGAGCGCTTTCTCGCGCTGGCGCATAGCAGCGGCGCGATGCCGGTGGTCGTGCTCACCAAAGCGGATGTGTGCGACGATGAGGCTGCGCGCTGCGATACGCTGCGTGGTCGCGTGCCCTCGCTTGTACCGATTCATGCGCTCGATGCCCGCGATCCCGCCGCCGTGCGCGTGCTCACTCCCTATTGCGCGCGCGGGCAAACACTCGTGTTGCTGGGCTCCTCCGGCGCGGGCAAATCCACGCTCACTAATAGTTTGCTTGGCTCGGCCACGCAAGATACGGGCGCGACGCGCGAACACGATAGCCGCGGCAAACACACCACCACCGCGCGCAGCCTACACCTCATTCCCGGAGGCGCGTGCATCATCGACACACCGGGCGTGCGCACGCTGCAACCCGACGGGGACGACGCTACGCTCGCCGCGGGATATGCAGATGTATCCGCGCTCGCGCTGCGTTGCAAATTTGCTGATTGCAAACATTTAGACGAGCCGGACTGCGCCGTGCGCGAAGGCATCGACGCGGATCGGCTCAAAAACTTTCACAAAATGTTACGTGAATCGCAGCGCGAAACTATGAGCCCACTGCAACACCAACAGCAGCGCGCCATGTGGAAAGCCAGGGGCAAAGCGGGGCGGGCGCGCATGTTGGCCAAGCAGCGCAATTCGTAAGTCATCGGTATGCCTGCCGCGCAAAGCATGCGCTTTTCTCAGCGATACCAACTGAAAACGAGCGCTTTTGCGCCGTAGGTATTATTGTTAAACCAACGCTTCGCAGCGGACCGTGGCGGAATTTAAAACTTCATTGCAGGCGATGGTTGCTTGGGCAAAACCCATATTTGCTTGGGTCGATACCAAATAAGGAGCACTTTCCCGAACGCTTCCGCAAATTGAACTTTGCTCTCGGCGATCGGTTTGTCGTGCGTGATGTGGGCACGAATTTCGAATGGCGGTTCGTGGGTATGATTGCTTGTATCCACGATGGATGCCATGACTTGCTGTTGAATCGATACTCTGATTTTTTCAGATTTCGGCCATACCCAGCCCGTAAACTTCGCCGCGCTGCCGCCGTTGAGCGTCGCACGCGTTTCGGCTTCCAGCTTGGTTTGCGCGCGTTGCATGAGCTTGTGAAACTCTTCTGGGCTCAGTGCGGCGCACACCAACAAAAACTCGCGTAGACTTTGTTGCGGAGCGAGGGCTTGATGGGCCGCAACTACGAAGTCGATATACAACGTTAGCGATAAATGCGTTTGATCTCTTAAAACGAGCGTTGCGCGATTTTCTGGCAACTCATGGGCATACGCCGGCGCTGTGCACGTTAAGCCCAGCGCTGCCATGGCGACGATGCGAGAAAAGGCAATCACCACGCGAACGCGCATTACCGACAATACGAAATCGCGGGCTGCGTTGTTACGCCTGCGCTGGATTGAAACTGAAAAATCCAACAGGCGGATTTGCCCGCGTTTTGCGTTTGAGCGAGCAAGGTGGTGAGCGCTGCGCCAGATATGGGTTTGTAACGAATGCGATACGTTCCGGCGGGATTCGAATATTGATCGGTGCCCGTTGCGGTGGAGATAAAGCTGCCTGCGGCGCTAAATTGCAGCACCTGAAAGCCATCGCTCGCATCGGTAGTTAAAGTCATGCCGCTCACGGGGAAGGGCGTAACCGGGGGCTTGCGCAGCGGGAAATATTTGCTGCCTTGATTGGCAAGATCGGGGCTGGGCGTGCCCCGGAAGCACGAGAGCACGTAAGGGGAGGCGTCAGTGAGGTGATAACTGTAGCCCGACGGCGCGTTACTCACAGGCAATGCGTTCCCGCCACACACGCTATCGCGGGTGGCCGTTGTGCCGTCGGCGTTGAAATAGCCAAAAATCGCAAAGCCATCAAGCGCCCAGCCAACGGGGTTGGTGTCCCAAAAGCGAGGGTTGCTCTGCCCGGCCATCATGCAGGTCGGCGCGGCGTGGTAGTGATAATCGTCGGCGCGCCCCGCGTGGCCGTTGCAAATATCGAGCTCGCCTAATACTTTCGTGTCGCCATTTTGGCAACCCCCTTGCTTGCAAGGATTAAAAATCGGCACGCCATTGATTGCTACGCCAATCGGCCCATCGTTTGCCGTAGTGGTCGTCGCCGCAATCGCAGGCGCGAGTGGGATTTTCCAAGCGTTTCCGCCGAAGAAATTTTGTGCGAGCGGGAGTTGTAAGTTGGAAGCGAGGATGCCGTTCATCATCGCATGGGTCGCAAGTCCGTTTGAGCCAATATAAGCGTATTGGCTGTCGCAACTTACCGATGCTGCGCCGGAGGTGGAGGCTTGCGTAGAGTTGCGCACGTTGACACATGCCGCCGTCGAGCCCGGGGCGGTGGTGCGAGTGACGTTCAAATTCAATGTCGCGGTGGCAAGCGTAAGCGATTTAATCGCGTCGGTCACGATTTGTCCGGTCACTTTGTTGGCGGCAGCCGAAATGGTCGGTGAACCCGATAACGCGTAGACGGTGAACGTGTAAACCTTCGCGCCCGTGCCTTGCGAGCAAGGCGGCGCATAGGCAATAGCTGGCCCATCGCTGCCCACGCCAAGGGT
>JANMDS010000497.1:0-1520 GCA_031376405.1 Betaproteobacteria bacterium | reverse complement strand
CGCGCGCGCGGGCACCACAACGCCGCGCTTTTTTGGCATGAACTCGTTTGAAGGCGTGTCGATCTCATTGGCTTGCGACCATGCCAATGTTTATGACGTCACCTCTCAAGCGAGCTATCCGTTTCCGTATCCTTATGCGCGCTGCAAAGATAATGTCGCTGACTTAGCCGCTGTCGGCTCGTTCAAGCCCAATGCGTTTGGTCTATATGACATGATTGGCAATGTGTCGGAGTGGGTAGAGGATTGTTATACCGGCAGCTATTGGGGCCGCCCCCTCGATCAACGCGCGTGGGTATGGCAAGGCGGATGTGAAGCGCGCGGGCTTCGGGGCGGTGCATGGACCAGCAGGCCGGCAGATGCGCGCTCGGCCAAGCGTTTTAATGCTGCTGCCGATACGCGCACAACTTACGTAGGTTTTCGCATCGCGCGTGACGTGACAGAGGGAGAAGCGAAATGAAGCGCCTGATCATTCTCGCGGCTCTTTTAACGCCAGTGCTTTTAACCTCGGCGGCCTATGCGCAAGGCAATAGTGAAAAATCACTAAAGCCCGGCACCGTCGTTAAAGACTGCCCCACATGCCCCGATATGGTGGTGATTGCGCCTGGTGAATTCACGATGGGCACTGCACCTGAAGCCAAAGACGTCGACATCAACCGTGGCGAAACCCCGCAGGTAAAAATGAAAATTTCGCGCGGGTTCTTGCTTGGGCGCTACGAGATTACCTTTGGCGAGTACCGCGATTTTGTGCGCGAGACTGGTTATCAACCGTCTAAAAAAGCGTGCCGCGTGTGGGATAACGAGTTTGTTGATAAAGACGATGCGACGTGGGAGCGCCCGTATCAACCAGCCAAGCCCGAACCCAACCACCCGGTCGGGTGTGTGAGTTGGAACGACGCGCAAGTTTTTATCACGTGGCTGAGCAAGAAAACTGGCAAGGCGTATCGTCTGCCATCCACCGCAGAGTGGGAATACGCTGCACGCGCAGGCACGACCACCGCGCGTTTTTGGGGCGATTCCCCCGATGACGCCTGCGATTACGCCAACACTTTTGATATTACGTCGAAAGAGAAATTTCCTTTTGCGTGGGCCTTCTCTGCTTGCAAAGACGGCTATGCTGATTTGGCCCCGGTCGGAAAATTCAAACCCAATCAGTTTGGCCTCTATGACATGGTCGGCAATGTGTGGGAGTGGATGGCTGATTGTTATGCGGGCTCGCACCAGGGCCGCCCCCGCGATGGGCGCGCGTGGAACTGGGAAGGTGGGTGCGATGCGCGCGAAACGCGCGGCGGCGGCTGGATGAGTGCGCCAGAACGCAATCGTATCGCGTGGCCCGGCAAAGACCCCGCCGAACGGCGTTTGAACTATTTCGGTTTTCGTGTCGCGCGTGATCTCGACTCAGCATACAGTGCGGCCTACGACGGCGGGCAAATTCGCCGTGTGACATTGTTCACGGGCGACGTCGCGAAAGCCAAACAGTTTTGGGTTGATGCGCTGGGCTACAAAGTCAGGCTTGATAACCC
>JANMDS010000532.1:0-4285 GCA_031376405.1 Betaproteobacteria bacterium | reverse complement strand
CGCCTCGGAGGCGGTCAGTTCTAACGCCCGCTTTTGCTTATGCAATTGCCCAACTAACTCATCATCGAAGGCTACTGGTGAAGCGCCTTCTCCCGAAATAAATTGCCGAATGCGGTGTATGCGTAATAAAGCCAAGACCGCAGCGATTAATAAACCGAAGGCGGCAGTCGCGAAGCCCACCATCCAACCGGCAACGCTTCCAAACGCCGCAGCAATAGTCAGCGTGGCAAAAAGAGGAAGCAGCGTGAGCAACATGCTTTAGCGCGGTGCAACCGGCACTTCGAACCGATAACCTACTCCGCGTACCGTATCGATATAGTGGGCGCAACCATGTCGTTCCAGTACTGCTCGCAACCGTTTAATATGGACATCTACAGTACGCTCTTCCAAATATGCATCATCGCCCCAAACGGCAGTGAGCAAGCGATCGCGAGCGTGCACCCGAGAAGGATTTTTCATGAAGTAGTGCAAGAGTCTGAACTCCATTGGAGACAGTTTAATCGCTACGTCATCAAACGTCGCCACCACTAGAGCCGGATCGAGCCGTATTCCCCCCGCTGTCGCAATGGTTGCGGTTCGATCCGGGGCGACGCGGCGCAAGATTGCATTCACCCGTGCAATGAGCTCCTTCGGTGAGAATGGCTTTGTTAAATAGTCGTCCACACCCGCTTCAAGGCCCGCAACAATATCCGCCTCTTCACCGCGCGCAGTGAGCATCAGAATCGGCAGTTGACTAAACGAGCGATCCCGTCGCCACAGCTGGGTAAGCTCTAAGCCAGAACGATCAGGCAGCATCCAATCTAAAACAACTAAATCGGGGCGTGCGGCTACAACTTGCCGCTGCGCAGACGCGGCGGTTTCGCAGGTGTGTACAGTGTGCGTAGCGCTGGTAAGCGTTATCGCAATAAGGTCGCCAATTGCAGGTTCGTCTTCTACAACAAGTATTGAGGCCATCTGAAACCAAAAGTGTGAAAAACACGGGTGACTCGGGGCGAGTGTAACGAAAAATACCCAAAGAAACGCGGACGCACCCGATGGAATGAGCAAAGAAACAGTCGAATCAATTATGTGCCCGAGACTTCAGCATCGTTTTCCCAAAGTAGCCTTTCAGTATCAAGCGACTTATTGCCCTTGCCATGGCTTTGCACCACCACCTCTAGCGCGTTTTCTGCCAAATTTTTAGCGTGATCGCCAATGCGCTCCCAGGCTTTGGCGATGAACACCACATCGAGCCCCGAACGTGCAGCCAGCGGCGTGGTGTGAATGATTTCTACCACTTGCGACATCACCTCCTCGAGTTCAGCATCAATTTGCAAATCGGCATCGATAATGCGCAATGCATCCGTTTTGTCAAGCGTATCCAACACTCCAATGGCGCGAACGATGCCTTGGCATGCATGGTGGGCCATACAAACAATCGGCGGAGTTTGCTCCAAGGCAAAAAACTGTTCGCCGTGAACGATTAAGCATTTGCCAATAATTTTTTTCGCCTCATCGCCAATGCGCTCCAAATCCTTTGCCGCGCGCGCAAGGCTGATCCGTTGCGACGGGTGGAGTGGACGCAACACAAGGGAAGAACTGCTTGTTTCGCACTCGCGCAAGATGCCTCGCTCAAGCGCGTTGATCTGATCTTCGCGACGTAGGGCAAGCGCTACGTCGCCCTTTGTTGTTCGGGCAATCGCGTTGAGCGCACATTCCACTTGGGTGGCCACGAGCCCGCCCATGCGCTGCAGTAACGGATGTGTAAGCGGGTTGGAGTGAATGTCATTCATATTTTCTAGGCGCTGTAGCGGATTAAAACTGGGTTGACGTAGGGCTTGCGTGTGGGAACCAACGCATGCGTCACAAAAAAACATACCTGGAATGTAGAGTTGAAATGTGACGCATTGATGACAGCGTGGTTGTCACATTGCTGTCACATTTCCACTTTACATTGGCGGCAGTTTCAACTTTCAAGGTATTCCACCATGTTTTATTCTCGCTTCGCTCTGTCCACATTCTTGGTCACATTGCCGATTGCTGCGTCGGCGCAAGTCATCAAAATCGATGGCTCCAGCACTGTGTTCCCAATTACCGAGGCGGTCGCCGAAGAGTTTCAAAAAGCAAACAAAGGATTGAAGGTTACCGTGGGCGTGTCTGGCACCGGTGGCGGCTTCAAAAAGTTTTGTCGTACTGAGACGGATATCTCTAACGCGTCGCGGCCCATTTCTAAGTCCGAAATGGAAGACTGCAAAAAAGCGGGTGTTGAGTACTTTGAATTGCCCGTTGCGTTTGATGCGTTAACCGTTGTCATCAACCCGAAAAATACCTGGCTCAAGCAAGCAACTGTGGAAGAGCTCAAAAAATTGTGGGAGCCCGCTGCGCAGGGCAAGGTCATGCGCTGGAATCAAGTAAATCCGGCCTGGCCCGATGCGCCCGTTAAGCTTTTTGGAGCCGGCTCCGATTCGGGCACGTTTGACTACTTCACCGAAGCCATCGTGGGCAAAGCGAAATCGAGCCGTGGCGACTACACCGCCTCGGAAGACGATAACGTGCTTGTGCAAGGCATTGCGGGCGACGTAAATGCGCTGGGTTACTTTGGCTACGCTTATTACGCGGAAAATACCAAGCGCTTAAACGCATTGCCTATCGCAGAGAAAACTGGAATGTCGGCGATCTCGCCTTCTGAGGCGAGCGTGTTGAATGGTTCTTACCGCCCTTTAAGCCGTCCGATTTTCATTTATGTGAATGCAAAGTCAATGGCTAAACCAGAAGTGAAAACCTTCATTGATTTCTTTATGGCCAACGCTGCGAAGATGTCGAAAGAAGTTAAATATGTGCCACTCCCGCCCGAGGCCTATAAGATTGGGTTGGAGCACATTGCAAAAAATAAGCGTGGCACCGTGTTCAATGGGAAGAACGAAGTGGGAATCACCATCGCCGAACTATTAAAGCGCGAAGCTTCGCTTTAAATTGAATAAATGAGCCCAATACCTGCGGCGTAAATTCGGCGCTCTTTCAACTTTATCTCCTAAAAAATACAATATGGCGAGATTAGAAATTACCGACGAAGCGGGTGTGCGTAACCGATTAACTGAGCGCAAAGTCGCGCGATTGCGTAAAGAGCGCTTTATCGAGGCGCTCCTATTGCTCGCAGCGAGCGTATCGGTTTTCACCACGGGGGGCATCGTCTATGTTTTGCTGAAAGAGTCGTTTGTTTTTTTTAGCAACGTGCCGCTGGGCAAGTTTCTAACTGACAACCAGTGGACACCGCTATTTGATGACGCGCACTTTGGCATCCGCGTATTGTTAGCCGGTACGATTTCGAGTTCTCTCATTGCGTTATCGGTAGCCATCCCGCTCGGTCTTACCATCGCGGTGTATTTATCTGAATTTGCGAGCTTCAAAACCCGCGAAATATTAAAACCTCTTTTAGAGCTCCTCTCTGGCATCCCTACGATTATTTACGGCTTTTTCGCTTTGTTGGTCGTAACGCCGCTGCTACAAAAAATTTATCCTGATTTACCGACGTTCAACGTGCTTTCCGCCGGCTTGGTAATGGGCGTGATGATCATTCCGTACATTTCTTCACTTTCAGAAGATGCAATGCGCTCCGTGCCGATGAGCTTGCGCGAAGGCGCCTATGCCATGGGTTCCACGCGGCTGCAAACTGCCTACAAAGTAGTGATACCTGCCGCGCTTTCCGGCATTGCTGCAGCCTGCATTTTGGGCATTTCCCGGGCGGTGGGCGAGACGATGATCTTGGCCGTGGCCGCAGGCATGCAACCTAACCTCACGCTCAATCCGCTAGAGCCTGCCGCAACGATCACATCGTATATCGTGCAAGTGGCCCTCGGCGATTTGCCGCATGGCAGCATCGGGTATCAAACTATTTTTGCAGCCGGACTTACGTTGCTCATGCTCACGCTCACGTTTAACCTCATTGGTCACTGGCTGCGGCGTAGATTTAGAGAGGCATACTAACGTGGACGAAACCCAAACAAAACGCGCATCCAAACTGCGTGCAGTTATAAAAAACCATCGACGTTGGGATATCGCGTTCGGCGTACTTGGGCTTGCGGCAATGTCGGTGGGCATACTCACCCTCGTTGCCCTGTTCGCGCAAATGATCTACGATGGTTTTCCGCGCTTAAGCGCAGACTTCTTCACCAACTTTCCCTCGCGGCGCGCAGGTCAGGCGGGCATTTTGTCGGCTTGGGTTGGTTCGCTATTGGTCATGTTGCTCACCGCATTGTTCGCAATACCCATCGGTGTGGCGGGCGCGCTCTACCTCGAAGAGTACGCC
>JANMDS010000462.1:0-7421 GCA_031376405.1 Betaproteobacteria bacterium | reverse complement strand
GGATCCTGTAGTCGGCGTCTGGGCTAGCGCAAGCTTGCCACCACGCAAAGCCAATGCACCTGATACTGCGGCGGTCGGTGGTTTCGTGCAGGTCTCTCGTCTTGGTATGCCACTGGTCAATGAGTTAGTGATCGGCATTCCAGATAAGGATAAGTTCAATGCAAGCGAGCCCAAAGACGACGGGCAATTCGCCACCTACGTCACCAACCCTACGCTGCCTGCATTGCTCGAAGCGCTGTTTGGTAAAGATGGTGTGATGGCCCCGGCTACACCGCGCAACGATTTGGTTGCGGCTTTCTTAACGGGCGTACCGGGCGTTAATCAAGCTAAAACGGTTACTGCGTCGGAGATGATTAGGCTCAACACCGCATTGCCTGCAACGCCAAAGGGTAAGCAAAATAGCCTCGGTGCAGCAGCATGTTTCGTGGCAGGATCGTTAACCCTATCCAACCCTGGCTGCGATCCAGCGGGCTTCCCAAATGGTCGTCGACCTGGTGATGACGTGGTCGATATTGCATTACGTGTAGCGATGGGTGTGTTGCTCGCGCCGGGCGCAGGCAAGCCCGGCTCGGCAGATTTGCCCTATACCGATGGCGTATTGGTGGAAGACTCGCAGTTTGATAACGTATTCCCGTTCTTGGTCACGCCGATCCCAGGTTCACCTGCCGGCACGCCCTAGGCGATTGTGAAGAAATCCACGCTTCGTTCTGTATTGCTGGTGTGGACGTGCAGCGCGCTTGTGCCATTGAGCGCGTTTGCACAAACCATCCCTCTCGCCGACAACACTGTGCTGGCACGCGTACCAATGCGCCCACGTGCAGCGGTGGTATCGGGCGATATGGAAAGCGCTATTCGCAGCGCGCAAGCGTGGATGCAACAAGCGCGTAACGAAAACAACCCACGCGCATACGGCTATGCCCAGCAAGCCCTTGCCGCTTGGTGGAACCAACCCAACGCCCCACTTGCGCTACTGCGCGTGCGGGCGCAGCTTTTACAAACCGATCACCAATTCGCTGCCTCCTATGCCGATTTGCAGCGCATTTTGACTCTCCAGCCAAACGACACGCAGGCACATCTTGATGCGGCGACCTTGCTCGTTACCACGGCTGAGTACGGCAAAGCGCGCGAACATTGCGACGCGTTGCTTCGACTCGCACCAGGCTTTATCGCCACGCTGTGCTCCGCTCAACACGATGCCATTACGGGCAATGCCGCCCGTGCGCGGGATCAATTACGTTCAGCGCTAAACGCGAAGCGAATGCAAGATCCAGCGGGCAATGCGTGGGCCCAAACGCTACTCGCAGAAATCGAAGAGCGGCTCGGCGACCCGCTCGCAGCCCAGCGTGCGTTCACCGCTGCGCTCGCACTCAATCCCGGCGATCACTACGCCCGCGTCGCCTATGCTGATTTCTTACTCGCGCGCAAAACTGCGCCGCAAGTATTAGCCCTTTTTTCTGCGACACCCGTTGCGCGCCTACCCGACGCTTCGCTATTGCGCTACGCCATTGCGGCGCGGGAAACGAAGCAACCCCAAGCCGAACCGCTCGTTACAGAAATTAGGGCAAGGCTGGCTGCAGCCATTTTGCGTGGGGACGATGCCCATCTGCGCGAAGCCGCGATTGCTGCGCTTGAACTCGATAACGATGCTACGCGCGCAGCGCAGTTGGCGATTAAAAACTGGGTGATTCAAAAGGAACCCACCGACGCGTTACTGCTCTGGCACACTGGCGTGGCCGCCAAGAACCAAATTGCGCTTGATCTTGCTCGCGCCTGGTTTGCAAAAACAGGATTCGAGCATCCGGTGCGTGCGCGGCTTTCCGAACTGAAACAGACGTTCTAATGCGAGTCCTTTTTTCAACGCTGCTAATGTTTTTTGTGTGTAGCCATGTATTTGCACACAAACCAAGCGATGCTTACCTAACGCTCAACGCCGGTGCACAAGGGTTGAGTGGACATTGGGATATCGCCGTTGTCGATCTCGATGCAGCGCTAGCTTTAGATGACAATCACAATGGCGAAGTGACTTGGGGCGAAGTAAAACAAAAGCGCGATGCCCTACTCGCCTACGCAGCGAAGAGCCTCACCGTTTCGCAAGGCAGCACCGCCTGCGCTTTGCAACTCAACCCACCGACAACCATAGACCACAGCGACGGCACTTATCTTCGCTTTGTATTTAACGCCGGTTGTAACATGTACGCAGATAAAGTCCTCGCGATTGACTACGCGATGATGCGTGGCGTCGACCCGCATCATCGCGGAATCGCAGCGCTCAACGTTTTCGGATCAACCTCGACCCGCGTGCTAAACAACCAAGCCACCGCAACGCCCACGAGTGGCGCGTTCTCCGCGTTTGTCGATTTCGTGCGCGAAGGCATCGTGCATATATCTATCGGACTTGATCACGTGTTGTTCATTGTTTTGATGGTCGCTGCGGCAGTGCGCCCCTTTGCGCTCTGGCCGCGCAAGGCATTATGGCCACTGGCAGCAATGGTTACGGCGTTCACGGTCGCTCACAGCCTCACGCTGGGGTTGGCGTTGTTTGAGTGGGTGAACGTATCGTCGCGTTGGATTGAGCCTGCGATTGCTGCGACCGTACTCATTTGTGCGATAGATGTGGTTCGGCCATTTTTGCTAGGCCCGCGCTGGCTGTACGCCTTTGCGTTTGGCTTGCTACATGGTTTAGGGCTTGCCAGCGCGCTCACCGCACTCAAGCTTGCGAGCGAAGATCGGCTCTTAGCTTTGCTTGGGTTTAATGTGGGCGTAGAGATTGGACAGTTGGTCATCGCGCTGGTCGCTTACGCCGTCTTGAGATCAGTGGTTGCCGCAAAAATTAATGTGGCAACCGTATCTAGATTTGCTGCACTACCTGTCGCGTTCATCGCGCTCATCTGGTTGGGCGAGCGGCTGAGCGACAGCAAGTGGATCCCATTTTAAGTGACCTACGCGTCGTGAATATTTCAAAAGTACTGTCTGCTGCACTGTTAATTTCCGCATCGTGCGTCCATGCAGGCGGGGTGCAGGAGCTCGAGAGCATCGTGGTCACGGGCAACGCCGCACTGCCTGGACTGGCCGTAGATTCCGCCACCGAAGGCATCGTCACAGCCAGCCATTTAAGTACGCGCCCGCTTCTACGCGTAGGGGAAATGCTCGAAACCGTACCGGGATTTATTGCAACCCAACACTCGGGTAACGGCAAAGCCAACCAATATTTTTTGCGCGGTTTCAATTTAGACCACGGTACCGATGCCGCGCTTTTTCTAAACGGCATGCCCCTAAACATGGGCTCACACGCACACGGCCAAGGCTATGCCGACATCAATTTTGTGATTCCTGAATTGATAGAGCAAATCGCCTATCGCAAAGGGCCCTACTCCGCGCAAGATGGCAACTTTGCGTCCGCTGGCACGATGCGATTGGATTACGCCAGCCGCGTCGATGCACCCTTTCTGCGCTGGACGCTTGGTAGCGGCCACTACCAACGCATGGTGGCCGCGGGATCACGCGCCATGGCCGCAGGCAACTTGCTCGCAGGCATTGAAATCGCCGGTAACGACGGGCCTTGGGTCGTGCCAGAAAACCTGCGTAAAGCCAATGGCCTGCTGCGCTACTCCTCCGGCACGCAGAACGACAACTGGCATGCCACACTTATGGCCTATCAATCGCGATGGACGGCAACCGACCAAATTCCGTTGCGGGCCGTGGCTGCAGGGCTGATTGATCGGTTCGGCGCGGTGGATGCCAGCGATGGTGGACGCGCACGGCGAGCGAGCCTAAGCCTCGAACGCACCGCATCCCACGAAACAGGCAGCACGCGCGCGAACGCGTTTTTCGTTGATTCCACACTCGCTTTGTTTTCCAATTTCACTTACGCGCTTGATCGACTGGATACAGGCGACCAGTTTTCGCAAACGGAAGCGCGCAAAGTGATGGGTGCAGGGTTGACTCACACCGCTCAGATGCGGCTGTTTGCACGCGAAGTTGAAGCAACCTTCGGTGCCAATATTCGTCACGACCGCCTAAGTCCGGTGGCTTTGGCTGACACCGAAAATCGGACCTCGCTTGCTTTCCGCCGCAAAGACCGAATCAGCGAAACCAATCTATCTGGTTTTGCTGAGCTCGCCCTTCCGCTGATGCCGCTCGTGCGTGCAACGGCGGGTGCGCGTATCGAACACCTGCGCGGGCAGGTTCGCAACGAATTGACCGGTGTGAGCGCAAATGTAAACGACACGTTCGTTTTGCCAAAACTTTCGTTTGCCTTTGGGCCGTGGAGTGGGGGCGCGCTCTTCGCAAATTTTGGCGATGGATTGCATAGCAACGATTTGCGTGGCGCGGCGGCTCAATCCGACGACGCGGGCTTTCGACCAACGCCGTTGGTCCGCACCCGTGGCGCCGAGATAGGTCTGCGTAAACATTTTGATAAATCGCTACAAACATCCGTTTCGTTGTGGACGCTGCGCTCGGCCTCTGAGCTCGTGTACATAGGCGATGCGGGTACTACCGAGCCTAACGGCGCGAGCCGACGCAGTGGCATCGAATGGGCAAGCTATTGGTCTCCCAACCCGAACACCATTGTCGATGTAGATTTTGCGTGGTCGCGCGCGCGCTTTGTGCAAGACCCCGATGGCGCGGGCCGCTATGTGCCCGGTGCGGTAGACCGTACCGCCTCCGTTTCTGCCTCCCACACCATCGGCGCAGTCACCGCAGGCGCGCGCTGGCGTTACATCGGACCGCGCGCGCTGAGCAACGACAACACGGAGCGCGCCGCCAGCTCAAGCTTGGTAAGCGCCCGCCTTGCGTACGTTTGGAACCGCCACGCCAGCGTTGAGCTCGAAGGATTTAATCTGTTCAATCGTAAGGCGAACGACATTGAATATTTTTATGAATCACGCTTGCGCAACGAAAGCACCAGCGTCGCGGATCGACACATTCATCCCGCCGAGCCCCGCAGCGTAAGGCTCTCCGCGCGGCTCACTTGGTAAAAAACTTGGTAATTACGTTGAGGTAAGCCAAAGCAGCGAAGGCAACGTAAGCCCAACGCGAGCGAAGACATTCGCTAGACTACGCTCTTTCGCCGGAGAGGCACGATGAGCTTAGTCAAACTCGTAGACGATACACCCGACGCGGCGCCTTTGGTACGCGCCGTATTCGACGATATTAAAGTCACGCGCAAAGTAACGTGGATCAACAATTTTTGGCGTGCACTCGCCAGCCACCCGCCCACGCTCGCGCGCATTTGGGCAAACGTAAAAGAAGTGATGGCCCCCGGCGCGCTTGACCCGCTCACCAAAGAAATGATTTACATCGCCGTGAGTGCGACCAACAATTGCGACTACTGCCTACACAGCCACACCGCTTCGGCGCGCAAGCTCGGGATGAGCGATGCACAGTTTGCAGAGGTGTTGGCGGTAGCAGGTTTAGCGAATGAAACCAATCGTTTAGCGAATGGCTATAAGGTGCCGGTGGATGAAGCGTTCAAGCCGAAATTTGAGTAAATATACAAATACCTGCGGCGTAAAAATGGCTTTTTTTGGGAGATATCTGCTGAAAAAGCATCAAATTGCGCCGCAGGTATTTACGAGTAACGCAGTGGCGGGAAAATCTGCGCTTTCTCAAATGCTATGTTGCAAGGCTTATTGTTTATGCTGGCTTCTTGCTCCTGCTTTCTGTAGGGGGCAGGCTCTGCCTAACTTCGTCAAATTAAAGTTCAAACGGCCGCGTGGGCACAGGGCGCTCACGCTACAGCGCTCTAGCTTTGTCACGTATGCTAAAGTTTCTATCGTGAGGTATTTAAACACTTTGAATAATCCAACAGGAAATCTTATGTCTAAAAACGTTGTTAATTTAGCAAAAATCTCAGCACTATTGGTGGCGATGAGCCTAGTATCTGCTTGCGCGACTCCTCACGTGGTGACTCAGCGTAAAGCGGGTGATTCCGAGTTAACTTGTGCGCAGCTTAAAGGCGAATATGCTGACGCAATCGAGTTTGAGGAAAAAGCGCGCAAGGAGCGCGGATTGACCGGAACTAATGTCGCGGCTGCGATATTTTTCTGGCCAGCGATGATCGGTACTTATCGCAATGTCGAGGAAGCGACCGATGCAGCGAAAACACGACAGAAGCATCTCGAGCGGATCGCAGCTGAAAAAGGCTGCAAGATTTAGTTGAGCAAACAAATCGGGGCGAAATCTGCGCGCGTCATTGTGCTGAACATTCGCCCTATTGGGCCTGCAATTCCGTAGTAAGTTCAGCTCCGAATGCGTATCCTCGATTAGACTGCGTAGCCCGTGTGCGTAGCGGGCTTAGCCCTTCTACATAGCCGCGATTAGACTGCGGCTTTTTGCAGGCGTAATCGAAGTTGGGAAGCTTGCGTCATTTGCAGATTCGCCAATCCCGCCTCTTGAAACACACCATCCTGAAATGCCTCGATTACGGCCTTTGGCCTAATCGCGGCTACGGTTTTTTATCTATCGCAGCGCCACAGCTATTTTTTAAAACCTTCTTTTTCAATTTCTAGGTAGATGCGCTGCACGTTGGCGCTGTGGTGTTCCGCGCGATCCCACGTTTCGTAGGGCGTGCCGGTGAGCGGAATTTTTATTTCGCTCAGCTCTACGCCTGCTTCGTAGGCGCGCGTTACTTGCGTGCGCAACCATTGGGTGTAGTTCAACACATCGGTTAACCCGCCGCCACTTTTCGGCGAGGAATAACCGCTCACGCGCAAGGTGGCAGATTGAACATTGAGCCGCTGAATCGCGCCGATAAGCTTCTCGGTATCGGCTTCGCGCAAATCGGGCACGCGCGCGTGTTGCACGAGCGCGCCTGCGAAGAGCACGCCTCGCTGCGGAAGTGCAACGGCGAGATCGCCTTCGGTGATGGCGTGGCCGAGAGGAATGAGGACGACCGATTCACCAATTGACTCACCGATTGCGTCAAGTTTTTTTTCTTCTGCCACCGATTGCGTTTGCGCCATCTGGATGACCTCGGTGCGTCGCATCGCCTGCGCGCCGAGCAGCGCATTGAGATTGCGCCGACACGTTTCGCAGCGGGCGACGATTAACTGGGCTGCGCGCGGGTGGGCGTACACCGGCACGCCTGCGCGCGCGAAGGCTTCAGCGCCCATGATGAACTCGGGCCACGGCTGCGTGAGCACCACGGCGCGAATGGGCATGGGGCTGTTCTCCGCTACAAAGGTAGCGATTTCTTTGGCGTGGGCGTAGGAAGTACCCGCGTTGATGATAAGCGCGCCCGTGGGGCCGAACACGACGCCGACGCTTCCGATGCGGGCTTGATTCTCAACACTCGCCGGTCCGCGCGCGCCGTATTGCACAAATACCTGCGGCGCAATTTCGACCCAATTGGGCGAATATCTTGTAGAAATTGAAGGGGCGGCGCAGGCGGTGAGGAGCGCGGCGAAACAGGCAAGCAC
>JANMDS010000453.1:0-3271 GCA_031376405.1 Betaproteobacteria bacterium | reverse complement strand
TTTGTAGCGCGCCATCCCCACGGACATACGCGAGTGGATGAGCGAGCGCATCGTTTGTGCGAGCACGCCTGGCAAGCCCGTGTCCGTTAACTTTCGGGTTTTGCCCCTACTTTGGCTGGTATTCAGCGGTACGATCGGGTTGAAGCAAAAGAGAAGCTTCACCCCATCTTCTAGCGGCACTGAGGCGTGCATGGTTTTTTTCAGCGCCCCGTCCACATAATGCCGCCCGCCGATTTCGGCAGGTGGGAACAATCCGGGCAAAGCCGAGCTTGCCAGCACCGCTTTCGAAATCGGTACGTCGGCTAATCCTTCGCCACCGAATTCCACGGCATCGCCCGTATCCAAATCCGTTGCCACGACCCGAAGCTTAGTTTTGAGCTCGCGAAAATCGTTGGTGCGCCCTTCTTTAGCGAGCAGTTTTTCAAGATAATTTTCGGCTTGCTTGGTAGAAAACAAGCCGGTAGGCAGTGCTTTGCCCACGCGCCGAAACGACGCGACCAATCCATTTGGCTTGGTGACGTAGTTCCACGCGGCGCTCGCCACAAGCGGGGGCAAGCGCATGGCGCGTGTGCCGTACTCATTAAAGTTCGGGCGCAGCATCGCACCAGGATCAAAGCCGTCGGTTTGCGTGTCGTCAATAAAAAGCCGCACGAACTCACGCGGCGTAATGTTATTCGCCAAGCCCGCTGCAATGAACGCCCCCGCGCTTACCCCCACATAGGATTGGGCAGCGCAGAAATTGAGCCCTGGTACCGCCTCTTCCACCGCAGCGAGCGCGCCGATTTCATATACCGCACCCATGAAGCCGCCCCCAGCGAGAGCTAAACCGAGTGAGAGTGGTTCAGTTGTTTTCTTTGTAACGTTCATACCGATTTCCCCCAAATCCACAACGCAAAAAGCCTGCGCAAGCAGGCTGATTTGCAAAAACATTTTTTCTCAAGAAATGCGCTTATTTAACTTTCTTTGCAACGGCTTTTTTAACCGCTTTGAGCGCCTTTTTCGCAGCCGTATTTGCAGCAACTGGCCGCTTGGCGGCAGCTTTTTTGGCCGGCACTATAGCGCCCACGCCTTTTAGGGCCACGGTCAACTCTTCTACGCGCTTGGTTAAGGCTTGAATGTCGCCGTTGGTGGGAACGCCCAAACGGTTGAGCGAGCGGGCTACGCGCTCTTCAAATACGCTCTCAAGCTTATCCCACGTGCCGGTGGCTACTTTCGTGATGTCACCCGTTGCAGAAGTAACTTTGCTGGTAACTTCGCCCAATTTCGATTCGGTCATCTTCACGGTGCGCTTTTGCAAAACCATGCCTTCTTTCACTAATACGTCGAACACTTTCGTGCCTTCCTCCTGCGCTTTGGCAAATGCGCCCAAGCCCGCTAACCAAATTTGCTGTGCGGAATCTTTTACTGCGGACACTAAGTTATTGTCTTTAACCGCACTAGTAGCATCCATCGCTACGCCTTCGGCTTCTTTCGCTATCTTCTTAAAACGCTTGACCATGATATTCTCCATTTAAGTAAGGAAATGCAATTCAATGGGATTGAGTGTATGAACCTGCGGTAGAGCGGTCACACTAAAACGATGGAGCGTTAGCTCTAGAGAGACAAAAGGAGAATTTGATGCAATATTTCATCACCGGCGCCAGTGGGTTCATTGGCAAACGCTTGGTTAAAAAACTACTGGAGCGCAAAGGCACAAAAGTGTTTTTCCTCATGCGTGAGGCCAGCGCAGAGAAAGCCAAGGCACTACGCGAATACTGGGGCGTAAAAGCGGACCGAGCGATTGCGGTGAGTGGCGATTTGATTCAGCCCAGGCTCGGCATTGATAAAGTCACGCTCAAGTCCCTAGTAGGTGAAATCGATCATTTCTTTCATCTAGCTGCCATTTACGATCTGAAAGCAGATGAAGAATCGCAAATCGCTGTGAACAACGATGGCACAAAGCACGCTGTGCAAGTGGCCAACGAAATCAAAGCGAAGTGCTTTCATCACGTGAGCTCGATTGCTGCTGCGGGGATGTATGAAGGCGTTTTCCGCGAAGATATGTTTGACGAAGCGGAAGGACTCGACCACCCGTATTTCGCCACGAAACACGAGAGCGAAAAGATTGCGCGCACGCAATGCAAAGGCGCGTGGCGCGTGTATCGCCCAGGCTTGGTAGTAGGCGACTCCACCACGGGCGAGATGGACAAGATTGATGGTCCGTATTATTTTTTCAAACTTATTCAGCGATTGCGCAAGTTGTTGCCGCCGTGGATGCCCACCGTTGGTATCGAAGGCGGACGGATCAATATCGTGCCGGTGGATTTCGTGGTGGACGCAATGGACCACATCGCACACCAAAAAGGCTTAGATAAACGTTGCTTTCACTTAGTGGATCCAGAGCCCAAGCGTGTGGGCGATGTGTTAAACACTTTTGCAAAAGCTGCGCACGCACCACAAATGGCGCTACGCATTAACGCGGCGCTTTTTTACTTCATCCCCAGCGGTATTCGCAAAGGCATGCTCGGCCTCGCGCCAGTGCGCCGCATTCGCGACGCGGTGATGAAGGATTTGGGCTTGCCGGAAAACATCATGCAGTTCGTGAATTACCCCACGCGCTTTGATTGTCGGGACGCGACCGCCGCGCTTAAAGGCACCAATATAAGCTGCCCGCCACTCGACGAATACGCATGGCGGCTGTGGGACTATTGGGAGCGAAATCTCGACCCCGATTTGTTTATCGACCGCACGCTTAAAGGCCAGGTAAAAGGCAAAGTGGTGCTCGTCACCGGCGGCTCATCGGGCATTGGCTTGGCTACCGCGCATAAGCTCGCCGAAGCGGGCGCGATTACGATTATCGTAGGCCGCGATGAAGATAAATTGCTCGAGGCGAAAAAAGAAATTAAAGCCAAAGGCTTTGATGTGATCACCAAATCGAGCGATGTGGCCGATATGGCCTCGTGTGCCGCGCTCGCGCAATGGTGCGTAACGGAACATGGTGGCGTGGATATTTTGGTGAACAACGCTGGGCGCTCCATACGCCGCGGAATTGAGTCGAGCTACGACCGTTTCCATGATTTCGAGCGCACGATGCAACTGAATTATTTCGGCTGCTTGAAGCTCACGATGGGCTTGTTACCCAAGATGACGGAGAAGCGCAAAGGCCAAGTGATAAATATATCCTCCATTGGCGTGCTCACTAACGCGCCGCGCTTCTCGGCGTACGTCGCCTCGAAATCCGCGCTCGACGCGTGGACGCGCTGCGCGGCTTCCGAGTTCGCCGATGTGGGCA
>JANMDS010000434.1:0-10841 GCA_031376405.1 Betaproteobacteria bacterium | reverse complement strand
GTTTCCTACCTATTCAGAGAATAGAGGGGCGGGCGATAAGCCAGATGCGTCCCTCCCCCAGCGGTGGAGGATTAGGGTGTGGGAGGGCGTACACGAAAACTGTATGCTTGCGGTGAAGATCCCCCTCCCAACCTCCCCCCGCTGGGGGGGAGCCAATCACCGCCGCACCGCCGGTGCTTCAATCGGCAACGCGCCGCCGCGCCATGCACCGTAGAGTTCGAGCGCGCGCAGCGTAGCCGCGCCAACGGGAGGTACGTCCGCTTCCATGCCGAAAAAGCAGGCGCGGATGCGCCGCTCTGCCGAGCCCAGCGTTTGCCATTCGGTGCGATAGGTTGGGTAGCCCACCGTGTGGCCTTGGCTGATGGTTTGGTTGCGCAGCGTTTTGCCCCACAACCCATCGTGGCAGAGCGCGCAGGATAGATCTTGCTTGCCTTGCCGGGCGAACCATATGCTGCGGCCTGTTCTCCAAGCTGCGGTGCTCTCTAGCGATGGCGCAGTCTCCGCACTTTTTCGCGCAATTCCCCGGGCAGCATGCATCAAATACGCATTGAACCCGAGCAAGGATTGCGATTCGGCGTGCAAGCGCGGACGATGAAGTTTTGTCTCAACGCAGGCGTTGACTGCATCATCTAAATTCACAGCACCTTCTCTTTGCGCGCGCGGGAAGGCGGGCGCAAGCGTGCGTGCATCCGCATGGCAGCGGACGCAATCGGCTGCGAATTGCTGCTTGCCGATATCCACCCACAGCATGCCAGGGTTTTGCGCGTCATCGGCTTGTTGCGTGCGAAGTGTTTGGCTTTGAAAGTGCGTGCCACTATTTAGCTGCGCTGCTGGGATGGGCGAAATCGCCTGTGCAAAAGCGTGGGGGGCAATCAGTAAAAGTAATGCAGCGCGTGATTTCACTGCACGCTAATCGTTGCGCGCGCCGTGCCCTCAACGCCCGCCGTATCGCGCCAGCGCACGTTGAGCGTACCCGAGCGCGGGGGCACGAACGTGAACGCCCAAAACGGATTGGCGGCAATGCCCGTGCCCATTTGCAGCGTGAGCACCGCTTCATTCTCGAAGGTGGCCGTAAGCGTTTCGATCACGTTGCGGGCGGCGATGGAGCTGTCATCTAAGCGGCGTGTGCCTAGCTCCATCGGGTGCAATATCGTAAGCTTTACGTCTGCGGGCTCACCCGCTTTGACAGTCGCTGGGGCGATAAGGCGCGCGGTCATGTTGCGTTAAGTTCCGTCGTAGCACGCACTGGCTGTGAGCGCGACGTTCGCTTGTGCCGCGTGCCACGTGCCGCTGCGCGATTGTCCGAGTGCGAGTACGTTTTGCGTCGCGGCTAATCGAATGCGGGTTGAAATGGGGGAGCGGGCAGCGAGCGGGCCCACGCTCGCGTCAAACACAATCGGGCGCGGGTTTTTTTCTGCAACAAGTATCCAGCGTGCGATCTCTAGGGGCGAGGAGACGCGCACTGGAATTGCATTGCCGGTTTCTGCCAGTGGCTCAACAATAAGCGAGACCGCCGCATCGAACGTAACGTTGCCTGAAACGATGTTGCCAAGCGCTGCGCGCTGCCCTGCAGAGAGCGTAACCGGCAGCGCAAAAGATTTAGAGGCAGCGGAGCCGAACAGCCCTACAGCGCAAATTTTTAAGGCGATTCTCCTCGAAAAATGCCCATTTTGCGCCGCAGGTTTTTGCATGAAATTGTTTCGCGTTACGCCCAAACCAATCCCATTTTCGATAACGGCAATTCACGCACAGGCTTGCCCGTGGCCGCAAACACTGCATTGCAAATGGCCGGTACGAGCGGGGCCATGGGTGGCTCGCCCATACCGCCCCAGAAGCCTCCAGTGGGCGCGAGCACGGCTACGCACTCTGGCGTTTCGCTAAGCTTCATCATACGGTAGTCGTGGAAATTAGACTGCTGCACGCGACCCTCTTTGATCGTGATCTCGCCCCACAAAGCCGCCGTAAGCGCATACACCATGCAGCCTTCGATTTGGGCTTTCGCCGCGCCTTCGTTGGCCACATAGCCCGGATCAACGCCGATCACACACCGCCGAATTTTGAGCGCGCCATTAGCCATTTTTTCCAGATACACCACCGCCGCCGCATGAGAACCATACGCATCTTGCACGGCAATGCCTTTGAACCAATTAGCAGGCATGGCCTCGGCCCACTTTGCGGCTTTCGCTGTCGCGTCCAAGATGCCTAAATCGCGCACCGACTCTTTGCCTTTCATGTTCACCAGCATTGCACGCCGATATTGATACGGATCTTGCTTTACTGCCGCGCACACTTCATCAATAAAACATTCGCGGAACATCGGATTTTGCGAGTGGGATACGCTGCGCCAAAAGCCCACGGGCACATGCCGCTTGGCGTGAAACCACTCCGCTTTGGTATTGGGAATATCGTAGTAAGAATCGGCGAAGGAGGTCACGCCTTGTGGATCAAGCCCACCCACCAACGCCTCGGGGCGCACACGCTCCAAGATCGATTGCACGGCTACCGTGCCGTGAATGCCGACCAGCTTGCCGCTTGCATCTACCGCGCCGCGCACTTTCGCCACGGTTGCGGGGCGGTAGTGGCCGTGTTGAATATCTTCTTCTCGGCTCCAGAGTAATTTCACCGGTCGCCCAGGCACTGCTTTTGCAATGGTTACGGCCTGGCGCGTGAAATCTTGAAACCCACCGCGTCGCCCAAAGCCGCCGCCCAATTGCTGGCGAAAAACTTCGATATTCGCAAGCGGCACACTCGCGGCGGCGGCTGCCGTTGCCGCCGAGGCTTCCGCGCTTTGCGTCGGTACCCACACGGTTACTTTGTCGCCGTTGACCAGCGCGGTGCAGTTCATCGGCTCCATCGGCGTATGGTCGAGATAGGGCACGTAATACTCAGCTTCAAATGTTTTAGCTGCGCCTTTGAAGGCCGCATCAAAATCGCCATCGTTGCGGCCTACTTTAGTCGGCGTGGCAACGCCCGCTTTTAAATACGCACGGATTTCTGCGGAATCAACCTTGCCATTCGCGCCTTCATCCCACACGATGTTGAGTTTTTTCACTGCTTGGTTGCAGCGCCACCAGTTATCACCGACCACGGCCACCCACTCGAGCCCGTTCACAATTTGCGTGACCCCGCGCGAAGCTTTCGCCGCCGCGTCGTCGAGCGTTTTCACTTTGCCACCGAACACTGGGCTTTGCACTATCGCCGCGTGCAACATGCCTGGCACTTGCACATCAATACCGTATTGCGGTGTGCCATTTACTTTGTTGGGAATATCGAAGCGCGGGAGGGATTGCCCAATGAGCGTCCACGTTTTTGGATCTTTCAGTGGCACTTCTTTTGGCGGCGTGAGCTTCGAAGCTGCCACGGCCACATCGCCAAAGCGCCGCTTCTGCCCCGTGCCGCCATGATGCACCACGCCATTTGATACTTCGCATTCTGCCTCGGGCACGCCCATTTCCGCCGCAGCGGCGCGGGTCAGCATAACCCGCGCCGTAGCGCCCGCTTGCCGCAGATAGCTTTGCGATTCGCGAATCGCGCGGCTGCCGCCGGTGGCCGTGCTCACGTAGAGCCGATTGCGCCGAATGTGCTCCGAGAGCATGGCTTCGTCGATGCGCACGTTATCCCACGCGCAGCCGAGCTCTTCGGCGATGAGCTGGGGCAGCGCAGTAGAAGAGCCTTGGCCCATTTCAGAGCGGGCCACTTTTAACACCACCGTATCGTCAGGGTGGATGTGAATCCAGGCATTAATTTCAGCGGCGCCTGCCGTGGCTCCGGCGGGCTGTGCGTTCGCCGCAGGTAAATGAAAGCCCACCACCAAACCAGCGGAAAGCGCAGAAGAGGTTTTTAAGAAATCGCGACGTTTCACGGGTCTGTCCTTTAGGCCATCTTCGCAGCGTGATGAATAGCTTGCCGCACGCGCACATAGGTGGAGCAGCGGCAAATATTGGTCATTGCTGCATCAATGTCTGCGTCGCTGGGCTTTGGTTTATCCTTCAGTAATTTCACCGCGGCCATAATCATTCCGCTTTGGCAATAGCCACATTGCGGCACTTGCAGATCAATCCACGCTTGTTGCACTTTATTGAGCACGCCGCCTTGGGCCAAGCCCTCAATGGTGGTGATTTCCGCTGTGCCCACCGCGCTGCAAGGCAGCGAGCACGAGCGCACGGGTTCGCCATTGAGGTGTACCGTGCACGCGCCACACTGGGCGATGCCGCAGCCGTACTTCGTACCTTTCAAATTGAGCTCATCGCGAAGCGCCCACAGCAAAGGCATTTCGCCCTCCACATTCGCGCTCATTACCTTGCCATTTATCTTGAAATCCATGCCGAGTGCCTCCTAATCTGACTAGCCCGATTGTGTGCTTCCCCCTCGGTCTTGGCAAGCGCGGGTTTTCCGCATTTTTTTGGGAGATAAATCCAAATTAGTGCTCGTTTTACGCCGCAGGTATTTGGGCATCACTCAAGGGAAAAGCCGTCGGCGCACCCTTGAAATCAACAAAACCATCCCCAAACTAGGGGCATTGGGTAAAATTCCTTAAAATTCAACATCTTAGAAGAGCATGACGAGCGAACTCCCCCCCGAACCGAACCCCCAACAGCCCAGCGGCGAAGCGCCCTCAGCCACCGAGCCGATAAGCGTTGAAGCCGAGCTTGCGATTGCCAAAGCCGCTGCCAGTAGCGCCCGCGACGATTACCTGCGCGCCCTGGCCGCGCAAGACAACATCCGCAAACGCGCGATGGTCGATGTGGCCCAAGCTCGGGATTTCGCTGCGAAAAATTTCGCGATGGATCTGTTGGGCGTGCGCGATACGCTAGAGGCCGTGTTGGCCGATCAAGTCTCTACGCCCGAGCAATTGAAAATGGGCGTAGACATGACGCTTAAGCAATTGGCTGGGGCCTTTGAGCGCAATAAGGTGAAAGAAGTAAACCCCGTTGGGCAAAAGTTTGATCCAAATTTGCATCAAGCGATGCAAGAAGTAGAGTCGGAGCAAGCGCCAGGAACGGTGACGCAAGTGATGCAAAAGGGCTATGTGCTGGCTGATCGATTGCTGCGTCCGGCGATGGTGTTAGTGGCCAAAGCGCCGAAGAGCAGTGAGTTGTGATTCGTGAATCGTGAGCCGCGCCATCATCGAGATCTGCTTGTTTGGCAAAAAGGAATGGATTTCGTGGAAACAATTTACAAGCTAAGTGCATCCTTTCCAAGCGATGAGCGCTTTGGCCTGACTTCGCAAATTCGGCGTGCGGCAGTTTCCATTCCGGCAAATATCGCGGAAGGTGCTGCGCGCAACACTCGCAAAGCGTTTGCGCAATTTGTGAGCATTGCGCTTGGCTCCTGCGTAGAAGTCGATACCCACCTTGAAATCGCAATGCGCCTGGCCTTTCTTCCTGCGCCGCTACCCGCTGCTGCGCAGTGCCGTAGCCTCACACAACTGCTCGTTGCATTGCGAAAATCGCTTAGCGAGCCAAAACTCACGAATCACGATTCACGCATCACTTGAATCCCATTACTCTGTACCCACATTACCAACATTGAATTAACGTTTCAAAGGAACTCGCAATCATGGGCAAAATTATCGGTATTGATCTCGGAACAACAAATAGCTGTGTCGCCGTTATGGAAGGTGGCAAACCTAAAGTAATCGAGAATTCCGAAGGCGCGCGCACCACGCCTTCCATCATCGCCTACATGGAAGATGGCGAAATCACCGTGGGCGCGCCGGCAAAGCGGCAAGCGGTGACCAACCCGAAAAATACGCTGTACGCGGTTAAGCGTTTGATCGGTCGCCGCTTCGAAGAAAAAGAAGTGCAAAAAGACATCAACATGATGCCTTACACGATTAGCAAAGCCGACAACGGCGACGCATGGGTAGAAGTGCGGGGCAACAAAATGGCTCCGCCTGCGATTAGCGCCGAAGTGCTTCGCAAGATGAAGAAAACGGCGGAAGATTACTTAGGCGAAACGGTCACGGAAGCCGTGATTACCGTTCCTGCGTATTTCAACGACAGCCAGCGCCAAGCCACCAAAGATGCGGGCCGGATTGCGGGCTTAGATGTGAAGCGGATCATCAACGAGCCTACCGCAGCGGCGCTGGCCTTCGGCTTAGATAAAGTAAAAGGCGATTGCAAGATTGCGGTGTACGATTTGGGCGGCGGTACGTTTGACGTATCCATTATCGACATCGTAGAAGTGGATGGCGAAAAATCATTTGAAGTATTGGCCACCAATGGCGATACGTTCCTGGGCGGCGAAGATTTTGACCAGCGCGTGATCGACTATCTCTGCGAAGAATTCAAAAAATCTTCCGGCATTGATTTAACAAAAGATCCAATCGCGTTGCAGCGGGTAAAAGCCGCCGCTGAGCGGGCGAAGATTGAGCTTTCTTCCAGCCAGCAAACGGAAATCAACGAGCCCTACATTGCGATGGACGCAACGGGCCCGAAACATTTAACTTCCAAAATCACCCGCGCGAAATTAGAGTCGCTCGTGGAAGATTTGGTTGCGAAAACGATTGAGCCGTGCCGCGTAGCGCTCAAAGACTCGGGTTTGAAATTATCTGAAATCAACGACGTAATCTTGGTCGGCGGGCAAACGCGTATGCCCGCCGTAATGGAAAAAGTTAAAGAGTTTTTCGGCAGAGAGCCACGTAAAGACGTGAACCCTGATGAAGCCGTCGCCGTTGGCGCAGCCATTCAAGGCTCCGTGCTCGCGGGCGACCGCACGGACGTGTTGTTGTTGGATGTAACGCCGCTTTCGCTCGGTATCGAAACGATGGGCGGCGTGATGACCAAACTCATCCAGAAAAACACGACGATTCCTACCAAGGCGAACCAAACGTTTTCGACGGCAGACGACAACCAAACGGCGGTTACGATTCACGTATTGCAAGGCGAGCGTGAAATTTCTGCAGGCAACAAAAGCTTGGGCCAATTCAATTTAGAAGGCATCCCACCCGCACGCCGTGGGACGCCGCAAATTGAAGTGATGTTCGACATTGACGCGAATGGGATTCTGCACGTCAACGCCAAAGATAAAGCCACCGGTAAAGAAAGCAAAATCACCATCAAAGCCAACTCTGGCTTGAGCGAAGAAGAAATTCAACGCATGGTGAACGACGCGAAAGCAAATGAGGCCGAGGACAAAAAGCGGATTGAAGAAGTGCAAGCCCGCAATCAGCTCGACACGCTCGTACACAGCGTCAAGAAATCGGTTGAAGAACACGGCGACAAAATCGGCGACGAAAAAGCCAAGATTGAAGAAGCCGTAAAAGTGGCCGAAGAAGTGTTGAAAGATCAATCCGCCTCGACCGAGAAGTTGAATAACGCCGCTGAAGAATTGGGCAAGGCCTCGCAGAAATTGGGCGAGATTATGTATGCGGACGCGCAGAAGGCGGCGGGGGCGGCTGGTGGTGGTGAAGCGCCTAGCGGTCAGGATGCTCCTTCCGGTGGTGGGAAGCCGGGGGATGATGCGAAGGTGGTGGATGCTGAGTTCACTGAAGTCAAGGATAAGAAGTGATTAACGATAAGGAAATAGCTATGAACACAGACCCTAAAGTCCGAGACGCTGGCGACATTGCAATCAGTGGACTTGATGTTGCGTGGACCCGAAATGAAACTGAGCTTAAAAGTGCTTGGGAACGGAAATGGACGGATAACGCCATCCAATCTATGTTTGATTGCGATCTACGCGTAAACGTGAAAACCATGGACGGACAATTGTTTGAAAGCGTCCGCGTTATACCTGGAGTGGACGGGTGGATTTGGCTGTCTGCGAAAAAAGATGCCTCTGGTTCTTCGATGATTCGAGACGCAACCTTGGTACAACTGAGCTCAGTCTCAATGTTCTCTTTCCAATAACGCGCGTAAGGCGTACCTCGTAACGTGCGTAGCCAGCGTAGCCTCGATGGAATGCCGCGAAAAAACCTGTCGAAACTATAAACGTCTCGGCATGGAATCGAGGTTTCCTACACCTACACAACCGGAACGGTTGTCAAACCCCTGAAATGCCTCGATTCCCGCGCGCACCGTCGGATGGGATTTTGTCGTTGTTTGGGCGCTCCATCGAGGCTACGTTTGATTAAAAAGCGCCACAATCTGTTGATGGTTGCTTACCGAAGAAATTTTGTGCCGGGTGGTACTTACTTTTTTACCGTTACGCTTGCTGATCGGCGGTCTTCTTTGCTGGTTGATCGAATTGATGATTTGCGCAAGGCGTTTCGGTTTACGCGCGCGCGCTGGCCGTTTGAAATGGTCGCTGTGGTTGTTTTGCCCGATCATTTGCATTGCGTGTGGACGCTTCCGCCTGACGACGCCAACTATCCGCAACGATGGCGTTCCATCAAATCCCAATTTTCTCGCGCTTGCGCCGATGCGAACATTGTGGGCGAACCCAACGCGGCGGGCGAGCGCGGCATCTGGCAACGCCGATTCTATGAACACACCCTCCGCGACGACCGCGATCTATCGAACCACATCGACTACATTCACTACAACCCGGTGAAGCACGCTCGCGTCAAGCACACGCGTGATTGGCCCCATTCTTCGTTTCACCGCTTCGTGCGCGAGGGCGTGTTGGCGCTTGATTGGGCTGCACCGCCGGGGGCGATTGAAGAGCGAGAGTAGGCTTAAAACCTGCGGCGTGAAACAAGCACTTTTTGGGAGATATCTTGCAGAAAGTGCGTGTTTTACGCCGCAGGTAATTCAGCAAAAAACTACTCTTCCGCGCTCGGAGAAAACCTTGCAACCAACTCGTGCCCCTCGGCGGGGTAGGTGAACACCACATGCGTGACCGGCTGGCCGCGTAACCACGTGCGACGCTCTACCACTAAGCTGGCCGCGCCCGAAGCAATACCCAATGCAGCGGAGACCGGCGGAGCGGTTTCGGCCGCCCGGATGCGGTGTTCGGCATCCGTCCACGGCACGTGATGCACGAGCCAACTACCGGGCGTGTCGAGGTTGAAATCCGCTTCGTTCGCGCTGGGCACGGCATCTAAATTGATGGTGCGGGTTTCGTAGCAAAACGGCTTGCCGTTCGCACGATGCAGCGTGGTGAGTCCGAGCAAGGGCGTGGCGAGGGCGACGCCCAATATCCCTGCGTCGGCGCCCGTGGCCCTGCGTGCTTTGCGATGCAAAATGGTGTGGGAGTGAACGTGCCCGAGCGCTTCAATTTCGGATTTGATATCGCGAATTTCTAGCACTGCTGAGCGTGCGCCGGGGCGCAATACGAACGTGCCCGCGCGTCGCTTCCTCGCCATCAAGCCCGCGCGCACGAGTTGGGCGATGGCTTTGTTCACCGTCATGCGCGAACAGCTGTAATGGGCTACCAACTCGGCTTCCGAAGGTACGCGTTGGCCCGGTGGCCAGGCACCGGACAGGATGTGCGTTTCGAGCTCGGTGACGATACGTTGATGGAGCGAGAGGGGAGCGGTTGTGGTCATGCTGCACATTACACCAGACGGCTAGAATCCTACGCTATGAACGCACTTTGTAAGAGCACTGCGCACTGGCATCCGGTGGCCCTTTCCCCTGCAATCCCAGCGGGGCAGCTATTGGCGGTAACGCTGCTTGATCGACGCCTTGTCGTGTGGCGCAGCGCGTTGGGTGCGCTGCACGCGTGGCCCGATCAATGCCCGCATCGGGGTGCGGCGCTTTCGCTTGGGTGCGTAAAAGGTGAGGCGCTGCAATGCGGGTATCACGGCTGGCAGTTTGGTGCGAGTGGTGTGTGTGAGCATGTACCGGCCACGCCCAACACAAAACCTGCGGCGCAAATACGGCAAGTTTTCGAGATTATCGAAAAATGTGGGCTCATTTGGGTGAAGCTTTCCGCAAGCGATTGCGCAGTGCCGCCGTTTCCCGAGTTTGATAAACCACGGTTGCGCAAGGTGCAGTGCGGGCCGTATGACGTGGCGACCTCCGCGCCACGCATCGTCGAAAACTTTTTAGATATGGCGCACTTCGGTTTCATCCACGAAGGTATTTTGGGTGACACCCAGCATACGGAAGTGCCGCCTTATGATGTGGAACCATTCGACGATGCACGAGGGCAAGGCATCGTGGCCACGCAGTGTTTCGCCTGGCAACCAAGAAGCAACGCCACCATTGCTACGGGCTCGATGGTGGAATACACCTATCGCGTTCCCGCGCCCTACACATCAATATTGACGAAGCTACCGGCAGCGCAAAATGGTTTTGAAGAGGCGATTGCGCTGTTTGTTTTGCCGATTACAAACGAATCGTCGCGCGTGTGGTTTGTGTTGGCGATGAACGATCAAACGAGTGCGGACGAAAGCTTGCGCGCATTTCAAGACGCAATTTTCGCCCAGGATAAACCAATTGTGGAATCGCAAACTCCGAAGCGCTTGCCGCTCGACGTGCGCGCGGAAGCTCATAGCACCGCCGACAAAATGAGCAGCGCATATCGGCGGTTTTTAAATGAAAAAGGGATCGTGTTTGGCACGATCCCCTTGCTTGCTACGACAAAAAACTAATCGTCTTTGGCAACGAAGTTGTACATCAACGCGCCAATCGCGCCCCCTACTATTGGAGCCACCCAGAACAGCCAGAGCTGGCCGATATAGCCGCCGTCTGCAAAGAGCGCAACGCCAGTGGAGCGTGCAGGGTTTACTGAAGTGTTAGTGATGGGGATGCTCACTAAGTGGATGAGCGTTAAGCACAAGCCGATCGCAATCGGCGCGAAGCCTGCTGGCGCACGCTTGTCGGTAGAGCCCATGATCACGAACAAAAACATCGCCGTCATCACCACTTCGCATACGAGCGCAGCCATCATGCTGTATTTACCAGGCGATAAATCACCAAAGCCGTTGGAAGCAAAACCGCCGACCGCGA
>JANMDS010000425.1:0-2045 GCA_031376405.1 Betaproteobacteria bacterium | reverse complement strand
GCCCTTTTCGCCCCGCGCGAGGCGGCGGCAGACTTACTATTTTTCGTAGAAGATGTGGGTCGGCACAATGCGGTGGACGCTATTGCCGGGATGATGGCACTCAACGACGTGAGCGGTGACGACAAAATTTTTTACACCACCGGCAGACTGACGAGCGAAATGGTGATTAAGTGCGCGCAAATGCGCATTCCGTTTTTAGTCTCCCGCTCTGGGCTCACGCAGATGGGCCACGCCATTGCCGTGCGGGTAAACATGACGATGATCGGGCGCGCGGTGAACAAGCGGTATTTGGTGTTTAGCGGCGGCGAACGGATTGTTAATGCCTAAATACCTGCGGCCTAAATACCTGCGGCGCAAAACAGGCCTGTTTTGGAAATTATCTCCTTGAATAAATGGCCCCGTAGTGCGCTTCGCATTGCTATCAATCGCCAAAAATAAAGGCCACGTTTTCACGTGGCCTTTGTTTTTAATCTGGCTCCTTGACCTGGGCTCGAACCAGGGACCTACGGATTAACAGTCCGGTGCTCTACCAACTGAGCTATCAAGGAATTAAGCCCTAAATTATGACATAGCGGCGTGCGCTTTGCAACCGACGCGCGCCTTTTACAGCGTTAGGCTGCTGGGGCAGCCGCCTCTTCTGCGGCCGCTTTGATCGAGAGCTTTACACGGCCTTTTTCGTCCAACTCGAGCACTTTTACGCGCACGATTTGACCTTCTTTGAGGTAGTCGCTCACGTTTGCGACGCGCTCTTTGGCAATTTGCGAGATATGCACTAATCCATCACGCCCTGGGATCAACTGCACGACCGCGCCGAAATCCATGATGCGGATCACCGGACCTTCGTAGATTTTGCCGATTTCAACTTCGGCAGTAATCTCATCGATGCGGCGCTTGCACTCGGCCAAATCGTCGGCGTTCGGGCTGGCGATCGTTACCATGCCGTCATCTTTAATATCGATTTGGCAGCGGGTTTCTTCGGTGAGCGCGCGAATGACTGCGCCGCCCTTGCCGATCACATCGCGAATTTTTTCAGGATTGATTTTAAACGTCACCATACGCGGCGCGAACGCGGACATTTCGGTGCGCGTGTGCGGCATGGCTTCGTGCATGATCTTCAAGATATGTAGGCGAGCATCTTTGGCTTGCGTGAGCGCAACGGCCATGATGTCTTTGGTGATGCCTTGGATCTTGATGTCCATTTGTAGCGCGGTGATACCACGATCGGTGCCAGCTACTTTAAAGTCCATATCGCCCAAGTGATCTTCGTCGCCCAAAATATCGGTAAGCACCGCGAAGCGCGGGCCGTCTTTAATCAAGCCCATCGCGATGCCAGCTACCGGCGCTTTCAACGGCACGCCAGCGTCCATCAAGGCAAGCGATCCACCACAAACCGAGGCCATCGACGAGGAGCCGTTGGATTCGATAATCTCGGACACTACGCGCATCGAGTAGGAGAAGTCTTCAGCCTTAGGCAACACCGCAATCAGCGAGCGCTTGGCTAGACGACCGTGACCGATTTCGCGGCGCTTGGGCGTGCCTACACGGCCGGTTTCGCCCGTAGCGAACGGGGGCATGTTGTAGTGCAACATGAAGCGGTCGCGGTATTCGCCTTGCAACGCGTCAATAATCTGCTCGTCTTTCGACGTGCCCAGCGTGGCAACGACTAACGCTTGGGTTTCGCCGCGGGTGAAGAGCGCCGAACCGTGGGTGCGTGGCAAGAGGCCTGTGCGCACGGAAATCGGACGTACCGTGCGGGTATCACGACCATCGATACGAGGCTCGCCGCGCAAAATTTGTTCGCGTACCGTGCTCGCTTCGAGTGAAAAGAGCATGTCGTTGATTTGGTTGGCCACTAACGTATCAGTGCCTTCCGGAATGAAGGCTTCTTTCACTTTTGCGGTCAATGCTTTGAGCGCTTGCGAGCGATCTTGCTTGCTGCGAATGCGGAAGGCTGCATCGAGATCGGGTTGGGCGAAGGCTTTGAGCTTATCGATCATCGCCTGGTCTTTGGCTTGTGGCTGCCAATCCCACAGCGGCTTACCGGC
>JANMDS010000015.1:0-3014 GCA_031376405.1 Betaproteobacteria bacterium | reverse complement strand
GTTCGCAGCGACCTCTAGCTTTTGTTCGAGCATAAAGCCGACCACGCCCGCGGACGTAACAGTGCGCTCAATAGTGGCTTCTTTAATGTTGCGCGAAAGGAATAAATCGTAGGCGCTGCCTTTGGCGGTGGCGATGCGCACGCCTTTTTTGTCTACCTCCTCATTGCGCGTAATAGGTGAGGCCACAGGCACGGCGTACGCGCCTTCGATCACGACATACGGCGGGGAAAAGCGCACGGTTTCGGCGCGCGCTGGATCAATCGCGACGAAGCCTAGGTCGGCCGTACCGTCGGTGAGCGCGGCCACCGATGCCGCCGCGTTGGGCACGCCGGTCAATGTAAGCTTCGCGTTTAAGCGGCGCGCAAGTTCGTTGGCTAAATCTACGGTTACGCCAGAGAGCGCGCCGGTTTCCGCGTTGCGGCTGGCAAGCACAGGGTTGCCATAGTTAATGACAGCGCGCAACGTGTCGGTGAGGATGAGGTGATTTTTCATATTTGTTTTCAATACTTACGGCGTAAAAATGCTCGATTTCCAAGAGTATCTCCTTGGAAAAGTGGATTTTTTCATCACGGTTCGATTACTTCTATTTTTGATAAATGGTTGGCAATATGAAACACATTGGCCGTGATCATTTCTGGCTTGCTCAGCGTGCCATAGGCGAAGTGCGGTTTGAGTGTGCCGTCGAACGTAACAAGTGCGTTTGCCGCTGCACGCAAACGCGTGAGGGCGGAGAGATCGGTTGCGCTGAGCGCGAAAGCGCCGGGGATCGGCTCGCTGGTGCTGTGGTGCATTTTGCCGCGCGCGCTGAACACGGCGAATGCAGCTTTGCCTGCCGTGGCTTGGAAGAGCGCTGATTTTGGGGTGGGAAAGCCGCTCATCGCAAACTCGATACTCTGCGCGCAGTGCTCAGCAATGTGCGGGAGTGACCAGCCGAGCGCGCCTTCGTCCGCGTGTGAACGTGTTTTTTTAGCGCTGGCTATGCGAGCGAATTCGGCGAGCGCTTCATCAAATGTTTTGAAACTGAGTTGGCGATCAAACCCAGAGGCGCAGGCCACAAGCGAATTCGGCGCGACAACCCACAGGGCGGTGTTTTGTACAAAGCTTCGGCGATCCACGTAGCACCCCCAATCTAGTAGCCAAGCCGCCATTATCGCGCCTACGCTTTTTTGCGCAACCTGGCTAGCTCTTCGGGCCTTGCAATCGTAAACGGTACGCGGCCCCTGCACTTGAGTACGGCTTTATCGAAACTCACCAGTGCATCGGCCTTGCCCCGTGCGGCGAGTAAGAGAAATTTTTGATCATCCGCATCGCGACACACCGGCAGCGCAGGCATGCCTTGCGGTACGGCGCTGGCAATCCACTCGCATTCATCAGCGATGGCGATGAGCAAGGGTTCGATATCAATTCCATTTTTTTCGCGAACCTTTTCAAATTGCCGGTGGCGCAACACATGCGCGAGCTCTTCGTAACATACTGCATCCATGAGAAGCGTGTCCGCGCCGCTTAGGTAGCCGTCGCGCAGCGGCGTGTGTCGCGCATCGCGGTAAAGGTAGATGGAAAGTAAGGTGTTGGTGTCGATAACTAGGCGCATAGCGCGTAGTTTCGCATTCCGCTCACACCCCAATACGCCCCATTCGCGCTCGCGTCCCCGCAATTCGTCGCAGGCCCGTATTCTTTTGAAAATGCCCTGCGTACAGTTCAATTCATGGCAGCGCAATTACGCAAAGCCGAAACGAACTGGAGAAATGATCATGGACTTCTTAAACACATTTTTAGTTGCAAACGTGGCCCTTTGCGCTTTCGCGCTTGTAGGTTTCGCGCTCACCAAAGCAGGTACCACCGAAAACGTTAGCAGACTTTTTTCTGACGTAAATGTAGCGGGCGTGGTTGGTGCCGCGTTTGGTTTGTTCACGGTATCCAGCGTAGGCGCAATGTTTTTATGAGCGGCCGGTTTTGCGAAATATTCACACTCACCGGAGGCGCAATTTTAGTCATTTTTTCGGGGGATAATCTCTAAAAATGCCTTAATTTGCGCCGCAGGTATTTCAAAAAAATCAATGCAAGCTCGCCTATAAGCCGGGTTCTGTCCCGCGTTTTCACGCTTAGGGCAATCATTCCTCTCAGGCGCGCAGTTACCCGCGCGCTCTAGCCACCTACCCGCATGCTGCCGACGAGCCATCGTTGTAGCTTAAAGCTACGTGCATGCCTATTTGGTGTTGCTCCAGGTAGAGGTTGCCGCGTTTCACGTCCCCTTCTTGCGAAGGATACTCGTCTCTGTGGCCCTAGTCCTCGCCTTCAATATATAGCGGACGGGTGTTACCCGCTACCTCGCTCTGCGGAGCCCGGACTTTCCTCGGCGTGCGTGTAGGTTGCCCCACACCACGACGCGATTGCCCAGCGAACTTGCAGCGCTAGTTTAGGGCATGCCCACAGGTTCGGCAGCTAGAATCGCGGCTTAATTTCATTGGGTGTTCCCAAATGCGCGGATTGCATGTGATGGCAGACTTGACCGGCTGCGCGCCGGATACGCTCGTTGGGTGCGCAGGCGTGTTGGCGCATACGCGCGCGCTGTGCGCAAAGGCTGGGCTTACTGTCGTGGGCGAATCGCAACATGCGTTTGCTGGCGGTGGGTATACGTTTGCGTTGTTGCTTGCCGAATCGCATGTTACGGTTCACACCTGGCCTGAGCTCCAAAGTGCTACGCTCGATGTGTATGTGTGCAATTTTTCTCAGAACAACGATGCGGGCGCGCGCGCGGTGGTGCGCGGTATCGTAGCGCTTTTCGCGGCAAACGAAGTGGTGCAACAGGACGTGGTGCGCGGGGCAATTTTGGCGCCAAATGTTGGGAGATATCATCCAAAAAGTGCCGAATTTGCGCCGCAGGTATGAGCTTATTTTTAAACGAGAGCTGGGCTGCTGAAAAGCTCACCACGCAGACCGAATTGCGCATAAAACTCGGGCGGGAATTGGCGCGCGTGCAATCGCCCTACCAACTTATCACCGTGCACGAAACC
>JANMDS010000391.1:0-26529 GCA_031376405.1 Betaproteobacteria bacterium | reverse complement strand
ACTGTCGTATCCGTTGCCGTACTCGTACTTGTGTCTACTGTTTTATCTACTTCCATGGGTGCATTTCTCCTTACATCATAAATTGGTTTTGTAAAACATCGTTATTCGCCATATCAGACTGAGATTCCTGCTGCTGGTTCTTCATCATACCCACCATGTCGGCAACAGCTCCTTTGTTCATGTTCTCTAGCTCATCAAGGCTCATACCCTGCTTTTCTAGGTTAGAAATGAGCCACTGCAGGGATTGGTAAGGTAGCCTTACTTGTTTTGTGCTGCCTTTATCATCAGGGACACGCATGGAAAGGGTAATCATAGCCCCCCCCACTGGGATATACTCGTTTTTGGCGTCTATCATGGCTTGCTCTTTTCTAGCCACTTCTTGCTCATGTTGCTGCAAAACCATAGCATAAATCTTCTGAATTTGCGGCTGCAGGAACTTAAAATCTGGTTGTTTCATCCTGTGCGTGAGTTTTTTGACGTAATACCCGTTTTCTGCGTAAGGAGATAACTGAGGCTGCTCGCCTCTCTCAATTGCAAGCATATCGTTTTTCACATTGTCAGAATCTATCGTCATCTCACTAAAAATCTCTTCGTTATTGGCAAAGGGCATAGCCCGCATCACTTTACCAATGTCAGAAGGGGAAAGCTGTTTCCCCACATACTGAAGCATATGACTGAGTGAGAGCTGTTTACCGAGCATCGTGTCCACACTGTCAGTTTGCGGCTCAACTTTTATCTGGTAGCAAAGGCGAGTGGTCTTTCTGAACTCTAAAATGTTGACCTGCTCATCTCTCCCCACCATTTGCAGTAGGTCTTCATCGGGGAGGTAAATTTTTGCAAGTTCTAGAACTACTTCCATCACTTCAACTAAGAACTCCTCGAATTTCTCAAAATACTGTTTGTATTTTGCTTGCTGCGAGAGCGTTCTAAATAAAAGTGCATAGGGGTCAGAAGTTGTCTGCCCCTCTTCCTCCGTGAACTCCCCCAACATGATAGCGTCAAACATATCTGCTTTTTCTGACTCAACATACCCTGCAAACTGCTCCCCAGTTCTTCCTGGGATAACGGCAGGAGGTGCCCCTTGGTAAGAAATTCCACGAACACCTGGTAAAAGGCCCCCTGGAGCTAGTTTAGTGCCAGCTTGGTATAAAACCTTGTCATCGCCTAATGTAATTTGATGTGTTGCCCTCTGCGAAGCTGCTCTGTTTATTTCTGCTTGGAACGGACGAGCTACTTTGATAATGGATCTTCCGCGAGGGGTTGTGGGATACTTATCGAAAGCCTTCCACTTAATTGGGAAAATCCCATAGGGAAGCTCTCCACTTTCTAACACTCCAAATTCAGTCCAAATATAAAAATACCCATTTGGGTATATGAAACAAGGCCTATAGTATATCTCTTTGACCAAAACATTGTTCTCTTTTTTCTCGTACTGCGCTTTGCTCGAATCAAACACTATGTAATCGGTCTCTGAACTTTTTTCTAAGAATTTTACTTTATCAGGGTCATCCTTATATAGGGCTTTAAGCTCCTTTTGCAGGACCATCTTTCTTAAACCTATGTACGGGGACTCTTCCATTGATTTAGCCGAAGGGGATCTGAATAGGTTAAACCCAAAAAGAGGTTCAAATACAAAATCACCTGAAAATATCGGCTGCTCATCATCTGCAAGCATCTCATGCTGCATCTGTTGCCCCATCTGATCCATCATCACAGCTTGTGTTGTCTCTTGTCCTGCATGATCCTTGAAAAGTGGTTCTCCTTGCTCGTTAACTTTCTGCGCGTAACCTTTTAGATAGCCTTTCTTAGGGTCCCAGAAAATCTTAGTGGCCACTTCCCCTACGCCAATATACTCGCTGGCCCAGTCGCGCACTTTTTCTTTCATCTTGTGTTTTCTCTTAATATTATCCCAGACTAGGTTATTTAACTGGGCATCCTTTTGATCCTGCATCTCGGCTTCATTATTCGGCAGGGCTGTCACACCAGGAACCTTGGAAACTATGGCGTCTGTGTAGACGCGGTGTACTTTATGGATGTGGTTTTTGGTAAGCCTAAGCTTCATGTTCTCAGTGACTCTATTGGTCTCCCTGAGTCTGTTGAAATACTTAGAAACATTCTTGGAGTAGTGTTCCCCAGCTATTAGCAGGATATTTGAGCGCATTTCCGCATAAAGGTCGCGGTCTACGCTGTCAGAGTCCTCATATAGCTGATTCAACTCGTCGAGCTTTAGTTCCTTCATCCCCGTAATCCCCTCTTAAGTGATCTTGCATAATGGACGCCTCAAACGCACTCGGATTGTCGATCAAAAGCTGAGCTTTCTCTAAATCGTCAAGTGCAAGTTGTTGGATCGGGTCCATCTCCATTTCTACAGGCTCTTCTGGTTTCTCAACCTTTCCAGGCTGCGGCGGTAGACTATGAGTTCCCTCAAAGGTGGGCTGAACTCCTTCAGACCCTTGAATTTTGCCAAACTTTATGGATAATTCTCCGAAAGTAAACTCGGATACACCTGTATCGGCACATACTTTGAGAATAGCGCATATATCTTTGCCTTGTAACCTACTAATTTCCATAGTCCCCGTTAAACTCATTTATTTCCGCCTCAATATCACTACCCCAGTCTAGGTCTTTGGCATCTCTGGGGTCAAAAAATGCCGCCCTTCTCTCTTTTATCTGCTCTTCAATCAATTCTTTCTCTGTTAACTGCCTCTTGACAACTGGTTCTGGGATCTGGTCCTCTTTTACCTCAATTTCCGAGAAATCCCATGGAATATCCACACAAGCATACCTGCCAGCATCGGTAAAATCATCCTTTGCTACGCGCTTCGGGGTACTTTTTTGCAGGGTAATCAGTTCACTCCCCAGTTTCCTGAGTTCGTCATCGTCGAATATCTCAAGCATCCCATGCTTGAACAAAGTGTTGAATATATGCTCCCCCAGGTCGTGCGACTTCTCGGCTTTGGTAAAGCCCCCTCCCACTCTATTAGAAATTGTCCCAAAGTCCTTACAGGAAAAATCGTACTTCTTCCCCACAAAGCTCTCGCCTGGCTCAATCATACTCTGCACTTTGTTGTACACATCCCCAGCGGTTGTCTGAACACCATCTCCGCGCCACCCCTTGTAGACGTAGCCTTTTTTCATATCAGGCCTTACCGCGATAAAGACAATGGCAGAGGGGTGCCCAGTCTGCCCCCCGCTTCCTATGTCAACACCTATATACCTAGACCACTCTCTTGGGATGTGAAAAGGAGGGCAGTAGTGAATCACAGGGTCAAACCCATGATACTTTCTACCCTCTTCTCTTATGAAGCGCCCATAGACTCTGCGTAACACTTCTGCGCGGGATCTGCAGGATGCTTCAATCTTTTTTATCCGCTCCACGGTCCAGGGTGAGGGCGACCCATCCATATATTTCAAGCAGTCATACATAGAAACTTGTCTTTTCCAAGCGCTATGCAGTAGCTCCTGATCTGTTCCTACCGCTTCCATAGCTCGCCACCAGAACTCCTGCCCTAGTGTTGCTGTAAATACCATGCTGAAGTACCCATTGGTCCCCGCTAAGCGAAATTTGAGCTCATCGTAAAGCGTATGGGGTAACTCCTCATCGGCCATCACCGCAAAGCAAGACCCCGACTGCAGGGTATCTGGGTCTTGGGCATACGTCTTAAAGTAAACTGTCATGTCATTCTTGAAATGGAGAGCCTTGATATGTTTCTTGTCATACTCTGCCTCCCACCCGTAGTGGTCACTTGTCTGCTGATCCGCTCTTGGCAGGAACTCTGGTACCCACTTTTTCTCAAACTCAATCGTAGCCACATCCTTAGAAGGATACAGATACCAAAACTGGTTAGGTTTCCTCGCCCATAACTTAGGCCACAGCGATTGATCCGTAGCCCAGTGGATACACTTACGAATCTGCGTACTGCTCTTAGAAATTTGATTCGCCGCACAAAGTAAACTCACATCGGCAGTGGAATTGAAAAACTCCCACGCCCATTCATACCAGGGCCACCCATAAAGGTGCGGCAGCTCCTTCATCACCTTGTGCTTTTCTTTCAAAAGCTCAAGCTCACGAAGCTTAGAATGGTAAATCTCCTCGCTCACTCTTCGTCACCCGTAGGCAGGGATTCATAAACAGGTACTAAGTCAGGCTCTAACGATCGGTTAACTTCCATAAACTCATCAACCGATAACTCCCTACCCTCGACTTCATCCGATAAGGCAGGATCAACCTCCCCCCTCGCAGCTTCAGTGATAGCAACAGCAAGTTGCTTCTGATCGGTCAACGCTCGCTCACTCTGATTATGCAAGAGCTTTATCTCCCGCTCAATTTCGGCAAGGGATTTTGGAGCCTCTCTTTGTGACTTATGGACGTGCAAATTCCTAGTGTCCTGCTGAATATGAAGCTTTTGTAAAACTGCACCCTTAATACGATTATCAAGCAAAGCAAAAATCTTGATCTTCTCGCGCATGAGTGCTGTATCTTTTGGACCGAGGGGCAGGGTCAATATTTTCCTCATCTCCTTCAAAGACAAATGGTGCATTTCATCCATAGCCTTCTCGTAATCTGGAGGAGGAAATAAAACCCATGCTAGCTTATGAGGATTAAACAAAACTGTCTCGTAAAAGTAAGTCTTCGTACAAACACCGCGCAGGACTGAGTGCATACTAATTGTTGGTTTATCCTCATCCTGAGTAATCTGGTATTCGGTCCAAAAAGAAATTCGCAAGCGGTGATCCCTAGCCTCTAACTCAGTATTTCGCTCCAAAGCCTTCTCAGACCAAGTGTAATACCTCGGACTGATCTTCATCATCGCTTCTTGGACGGCAGGGGGTACAAGATTGTACACGCTCCTGGGATTATCCTGGTCGAAGATGCAAACTCCGGCAGGATTATCTGTGAGGGTCTTCATTTGCTTGGAAAGAGGGCCATGATTATTTGGGATAGACATAACGCTTGGCTTTGGTCCTTGGTGCGGGATTAACTTTAGAATCTAAAAAATAGTGAAATCTGTCAAGACCTGTCTACGCCTAACAAAATCTTAAAAATTTTAGAAAATATGTATAATATTGAATATCAACATCAACACCCCCTCCCCCCTGGCCCCCCGTGTCAAAACGCCTAACGCGCGAGCTTCCTATAGCTTTTGACTATAACCTATAGGTCTATGTGTGTGAAATGACTGGGCTTTCATGGACCTGGTAGCGTGGGACGTGTGCTTTACCGACAAAATGGGCTTGACGCACATGGTCTTGGTGCTTGATGTTGGGTGCGTGGAGCGCGTATTGAGCATCACTTGTACAATATCTCGGACAGCTAGCGCGTTAATATATTACGTTACGTCTGGTCTAGTTTTGTTGCCATACATATATGGCAATTGTCGCTATTATCTTGACTTACTTATTGACTATGTATACCGCTTTATCATGCTAGCGACTATGTGCTGTGCTAGTACAACTATTAACCGCGAGGTATCTAATGCGCATTATCCTAACGCTTATAGTGGTCGGTGTAACCGCCGCTTTTCTTTACAACAAACCTTTTGTGCAGAGATGGTTTAGTCCTACCACAACAGCAATTCGCTATGGCAGTCACGCAATGCAGATTAACGCTGACTCAATGGTCTATGATTGCCGCTTAGTTCTGCCAAGTAAGTCTCTTCAATTAGTTCGCAAGTAAGCTATTTAGGTCAACGGACTGACCTTTTCTTTTCAGCGCGTTAACAGTAAATTTCACTTTCTTAATTCCCCGCATCTAATTTAATCTCACTTTGCTAGCGTAATTGTACGCTGCTATCAAATGCACATCGGTGCAGAAAGTGAGTCACAAATGCAAACAATAACACAAACCAAAGGTCGGGATCTGGTTAGCCTTGCGCAAGCCTTAGCCGCGCAGAAAGAAAACAGTAGGGATCTGGTTATACCAACGCAAAAGCTTGAAATGAGTCAGGACGGCAAGTTAGGCTTTGTCAATGGCACCGATCAATTCTTTGACCTGAACAATTGGTCAAGATCACAATTGTCAGGATATACAGCTATCCCAAAACAATATTTTGACAGGATAAGCGAGGAGAACAAGCCCTTACTCGCGGATATGGTAAATCATAGCCTCATTAAGACTAGTCTACAGGCCAAAGAGGAGGGAAAGTCAGAAAGTCGGATGCTCCGAACTGTAGGGCCTACCATTAGAGCGTTAGTGTCGGGCAAGTTTAGGCGCTTAGATGCTTTTGATTTACTCAATGAGACCTTGCCAATATTACTAGATAACCAATTTGAGCCTATCTCTTGCGAACTGACCGAAAAGCGAGTCTATGTTAAGGCAGTGACTAAAAAGATCACTTCTGAAGTGAAGGTCAATGATCCTGTGCAATTTGGCGTTATGTTCTCAACTAGCGATGTAGGCGCAGGAAGTCTCGCGCTTGAGCCTTTCATTTATAGGCTAGTTTGTCTTAATGGTATGGTGACTGAAAGCACTATAAAGAAAAGACATATTGGTAGGAACCAAGCAAGTGACAACATTGAGGAACTACTTTCACAAAGTACGCTTGAGTTAGGTGATAGGGCTTTTTTCGCTCAATTGCGGGATGTTCTAACAGCTAGCATGAAACCAGAAGTCTTTGAGCGCGAAGTCAACAAAATGCGCAAGGCCGCGGATATTCCTATCAAAAACTTTGACCTTGAGAATGTCGTGGAACTAGCTATGCGATCAATGTCGATAACAGGTGACAACACTAAAAAGTCAATTCTTGATAGTCTTGCAAGCGGCAATCAAGGCGCAGGTCTCACCATGTGGGGCCTTGCTAACAGCTTCACTGCTGCGGCAAAAGCTGAGCATCTAGATTATGACCAGAGCGTAGAATTAGAGCGAGCTGGGGGTGAAATTATTAATCTCAATGCGAATCAATGGAAGCATATTGCAGAAATTGTGCACTAATTAAACTTTAGGCCCTGTCAGCAATTGGCAGGGCTTTTCTTTCAAGGGGCGGTATGGCTAAAAATAACACAATTGCTAAAATGAGAATAGCTATGCGAATTGCACAATTTTATCAATGTGCGATTTGCGACAAATTAGCTATAGGAGAAACAAGAGGTATTGACCTTGATTGCTGTTTTGTTTCAGAACTAACAAACTTTTTGGATGGCTTAGACACACCATCAACTTATATGCCTATAGGCTGGGCATCTTTTTATGAGGATAAGGGGACAATTTTTAGATGTCCAATTTGTAACTAATTTAACAAGGGGATCTTATGTTAGAAAGACGAATAATTGCAGAAGCGCATGACGAAAAATTTAGCCTTACTTTCTTTTCAAACTATCGAAATTATCAACATTGGTACACCATTGAGACTATATACTCTGATGCTAAATCTTATTCACATGATTATTTTGATTGCAACGAGGCCTTTGACCGATGGGAAGCAAAGGTTAAGGCGAATAAGTTAGACGAAAAATATTACCCACCTAATCAAGGAGTAAAATAATGCAAGAAGTAATTTGGCGACCTGGGGCCAGAGTCCTAGGCGTAAAAAATAGTTGTCGTAAAGTCGCTTGGCATAGCACAGACAAAGGCTATTTAGGCGAGTTCACAGAAAAGCCTGACGAAGCTACTGTCAAGACTTTAGCGACCGAATGGATTGATACTCACTTTAAGAAAGTCGAGAAGGCGCAAGCCACACTAACACTTTGGCAGATTGAGGATGAAATGGAAACATGGCAGCCTTTCAACGAAAATCACAATCTTAGATATAATTTAGAAATACATAAGGATTAAGCAACAAAGCCCACGGAGGGGCAATTTTTTCATCGGGGGGTGACATGACTCGCATTAGGCAAATAGGCCAACATTACGTTATCGACGAAATTGTGACCAAAGATGGCCTTTACATTACTTGGCAGGAAGTTTTCAACTCGGAAGCCCAAGCAAGACGTTACCTCAAAAGAAAAGGCTACAACGCGCAAGGCATAATTTGACTACACCTATCTTCCAAGTTTGGTACTACTACTGTCGGGACGCTGGCATCACAGTCCAGACCTTAGCCTTTTTACTTCATCAAGAAGGCCTTGCCAGCCCCAAGGTGACTTCCTTAGGCATCCTCTGCGACCACGAGCTACCCCTAACCAAGGATTCAATACAGGCCCTATTAACGTCTTTCAACGCGATGCCCCCACGCTACAAAATTCACGTTAAGGCAGAGGCCAAAATTTGGTACAAAAACCTATCAAAAAAGTAGCGAAAAAATGGCAAATTAACGCACCTGCTTGTTCAGGGAGTTCAGGGAGATCAGGGAGATTTCCAATACCATACTCCCAATAGAAATAAGGAATATATATAATGGCAGAATAGTAGAATATTATATTCTATTAATAACTCTTAATAAATTAATATTCTCCTTGATATCCCTGTACAAAATCTTATAAATAATTAAATTTACTTACAATTTACTGTTCAGGGACTTTTAGAAGCTCCTTGTACTGTTCAACGAGTCCCTGCACAATTGCCAGCACCGCGCATCGTCAAATCAATAACTCACCACACCATGTGACGCCATACATCATCTGACGCAGCCCAACATCTGTCCTAACGCGGCGTACCTCTACGTTTTTGTTCAGGGAGAACGCATTTCGGAGCCTCTTAGAAAAGGGGTTAAATGACACAGGGTGTTCACCATTACTTTTACACCACGCATTATAGGTCATATACATTAGCTGAAGGTCAGCACAAATCCTGCCCTCTTTGTCAGGTTTCATCCATTCAGGTAGCTTTAATCCTTTTGGTGATTCCCCTGCTTGTAGGTGGTCTATAGCAAATCGTGCCACTGAGTCCATATTCTCTCTATATTCGCTTATGGCACGATCAACTAATGGGGAAGCCGTAAAGACATACCCTCTACTAAAAAGTGCGTGATAAGCCTTTAAAACCCTATTAAGTACCCCTGCCAGCTCATTCTCGATGACTCTTTTATCAATCGTAATGTCGATATTACCTAGTTCGTGGGAAAACTTGGCATTAAAAGGCACAATGATGAGTCTTCGGAAGTGGGCAAAATCAGGTGTTATTCCTTTTGGCAGTTCGTTGCAGGTCATTATTAACTTTGCCTTGTTCTTAAAATCATAAGGTCGCTTAAATTTTTCCTCAACTGTGATGTCACCGCCGACAGAGAGGTTTTTTAGCATTTCCCAAAATTCACTGTCTGCAAAAGGGGGGACTTCCTCCATGATGTTGAAAAAAGCGCCATCGAGACGTTGGGCCTTGAAAGAGTTGGCCAGGTCTTTCACGCCTAAGTAAGTAACATGATCGCCGCCGAGGGCGCGGAGAATATTCAGAAACCTAGACTTACCATTCTGCCCATCACCAGTCAGAATTAGGATCTTGTCGGCGCGAGGGTCGTCGTTACTAAGGGCGTAGCCCATAAACTCTAACAAAATATCCTGCAAAGCCTTGTCCCCTAAAGTCACGTTCCCCAGCATCTTCTCAAACGTGGGACACTCAGCTTGCGGATCGTAGTCGAAAGGTAACAGGTGGCGAAAGCCGTACTCGTGGCTGTGTGGAAGTAACTTCATGGTGTCAATATTTAGGATGCCGTTCCGAAGATTCAAATGTCTGTCCGTACTCTCTGAGAAAAAATTAGGTTCGCGGATATTTGTGCGCTGGATGATTCCTTTAAACTCACTGCTCATCGTATTGTTGCAGACTGGTAAGAAACTGTCCTGGGCAAATTCCTCAACGCGGCGAATTGTCCTTTCCTGCCAATAATTTTCTAGATATTGATAATGAGTATCATTGACATTCAAATAGGGCATCTTCTTTTGGTAGTATTTGCGTAAATCATCGTACTGAGGGGTCAAATTTCCTTTTAAGCCGATCGCATGAAACCCACTGTACTCTGTAGCTATAAAGTCCACTCCTTTTATAGAGATAGGGGAGCGAATCTTTTTGTAATGGGGACAAGTCTTACAACTTCCCCACACTGAATTTACGTTGTCGCAAGTCCTGGGGCCTGAAGTCTTTAAGCTCTGCTCAAGCTTACGCTCAGTGTGGGTGTGCGTGTAGTCAGGGTGAAACTTGGAATATTCGTGGGCCTTCTCCCTGCCACCTTCTAACCTTCCGAGGATGGATAACATGGCGTACCACTGTGGCTCTGACATTGAGGGTTGGTTTTCCTTAGCAAACTTTAGAAACTCGCACCCCGTTTCAACAGACGAAGTGTCTATCTTTATATATGACAGCTCTTTCTCAGACATGAAGTCGTCATCGGAAAGCTTTGGCAGACCTGAAACTTCACGTAGGTCAAGGTCTATGGGTTCAATGTGGGAGTGAAGTAGCTTTACCCACAAAGGTTCTCTGTTTGGTTTTCGGTTCAAAGTCAGGGGCAGCCGAAACAAAAATTTCGGTGCGAACACATTTGCGTCAGCCGCCCCCAAAAGTCCCTGCACCTGTAGTAGGTCATTAATACGAGAACAGAGAACTTGGTAATATAATCTATTTTTATCAAAAAAAGATATGTCCTTTATCGGGTCCTTTAGCTTCACAAGAAAGTGATAGCCACCACCACTTAATATCTGGAGAATGGCTGTAGGAGCCACTTTCAGAGCACTCGCTATTACTTGCAAGTACAGTTCATCCTTGCCAAAAGTGATGCCGTCTATGTCGAACATTATAAGTTCTTGCTTACCCCATATTCTTTTCTCCCTGCCAAGGGCATCATCAGGTTGGTTGTGCAAGGTACAAAATAAGTTGTAGCGTTCGCTTTCTGGGATCTTGTCTATAGTATCCTGCAAGTTAGTGAGTAGGGATTCTATGTTGGGGAAAACTAAATCGGGGTCAAGCGGTGAGTCATATTTTTCGGAAACCGTTTGTCCCTTGGGTGTATATTCTCTAAGCTTACGAATCTGTAGCATTTTTTCTCCTGGTGCTTACTGGGTTGACCTACTAACTTCTAGTGTTAGAGAAAATAATATTGCTCGAAGTGTTGACAAGAGGTCAAGGTAAATTTAGGTTGCTATCAAGTGAGAACGTCACAAGCATCAAAGGAGTAAGGATGAGTGAAGAGTTAGAAGTTGAGTTACTCCGCGATAAATTGAATGAATATAAAGAGTTACTTGAGGAAGCATATTACTTTTTGCACAGCGGTGAAGGGGAGAATTTACGAAATGACTTTATTAAGAAATTGGAGGCTCTTGGTTTTAGCTCTAGTGATGTTGTCGGTAAAAATACTACCCCTAGTGGTGGAGTGTGAGGTGACTGAAACTGAGGAGTGTTACTATGTATGACTCTGGCGACTTTGAGAGGTGTATTTATAAGCTTGAAGAATTACAAAAATCTTTAAAAAGGTATGAGGAAGGATCGAGCGAGATTAGGGCTAAGCATTGGGCTGAAGAGTGTGTTTCACTCAAGGAAAAATTTAGGTTGCAGGGGATAGAGGTTGATAATTTGAAATTAAAAATTGCACAGCAAGCCTTAGAGATTGGACGCTTATTAAAGGAGCGGGATGGCGATAACGATTGATGGGATTAAGATAAGTTCTATCTCTATTCAAAGAGATGAGAATGGTTTACCAAAGTTAACTGGGAACTATGAATTAGTTTCGGCAACAGGGGTTACAATAGCAAAGCAAAGTTTTAACGGGTACAACGATATTAAACTAACCAATTCATCTGAGACTCAAAAAGTTTTAACAGATTTTATGATGGCAGTACAAACTGATCTAAACACTACTTTAGGTCTTAACTAGGGGGAAACATGGGAAGCGAAGAACAAAGATTAATAGACGCCGCGAAAGCAGAGATGAAAGAACAGGCAGAGCGAGACTTTAAGGCAAAAGTAAAAGGCGTATTACTTGGTATTTCTTTACAGCAAAAGATTATGGTTGAAGCTCAGGCGAGAATTGTTGAGCTACAATCTGATCTTGGCAAATTAAGGTTTGAGGGGTGATGTTTGTATAAAAAAGATTGGGCTGTTTGCTTGGAGCAATACCATAAGTTTAAGAAATTAGAGGATGGGCTCAATTCTTTGTTCCGAGAAATTCTAAAAGACTATGGCCCCAGCGGTTTTGACAGTGATACTAATTTAGCAAGGACGGATATAAAAGGTCTTAGTGAATTTGAGGATTATTTAAAGAAAAGATTAGCAGAGGCCATAATTAAGGATAAAGAATTTATAATAGGAGGGATGACGACATGACTATTTACAAATATCCGTTAACCAGCAACAAGATAAAATATGCTCTCCCTTTAGGGGTTAAATTTTTAGACATACAGGTTCAACGTGCTATTCCCTGTATGTGGTTTGAGGTGGACCTAAGCAAAGACAAAGAGGATCGTTTGTTTTGTTTAATACCAACAGGCGTAGAGTTTGATGATACAGGTATGCACTACCTTGGTACGTTTCAGGAGGAGGAAACTTTTGTAATGCACTTATATGAGGAGATCAGACAATGAAAACAGAAATATATGATACAGGCAACAATTCAGAACTAGCCCAATTTATCCCGATCACGGGACTAAACCCTAAGACTGGCAAAGAAGTCAAAGGGCCTCAGTGGGTTACTATTTACGCTATCGAGTTAAAAGATGTGAAGGTAGGGGATTTCATGCGTTGGTCTGCTGATGTACAAGTTACTAACGACACTCACAAGATAAAGCCACCTAGAGCTGGGTACACTGTCGGTGTATCAACCCTGCCATTTTTATCAAGCGATAAGACCTATGCTGGACTTGTGGATGAGGTGAGAGAGGGGAATGGGAATAATTTAACGATTGAAGATCATCACCAAGCCACACATAGGTCAGGGGTTTATGTTTTTAAGCAAGATTTCCCAAGTGTGTGGGTATGCTTTGGGGTGAGGTGTTATTCAACTGCTGTGATAGTGGGTGATTACATTGTGGTGAATCAGGATTATGGGAATTTACAAATTGAGCTGGTGCGGGGTTGAAACCAACCCCCGAGCTGAGGAGAGTGAGTGATGTTTCATAATTTACCTGATTATTTTAGTGTCACTAATGTTGGGAATGGGCAGTTTATATTGCCTGACCCCGTAAGTGAATTTAGACCCCTACATTGGCTAATAAAAGAGGATGGGGCAATAGGTGACAAACCAAGTTTTGCAATCTTAGGAGCAAAGGCAAACGGGAATAATATCATAATGCAGATTAGTGCTGAAATGTTTCGCCCTGCCTATGAAGCGATGAAACAAATATATGAGCGAGGAGAGTGAGTAGGTGAGCCTTAGTAAAGACGATGAGATACAACATCTAGAATACTTCATAGACTCCTCAATGAAGCGATATAATTTTCTAAATGCAAAACAGTTTTTAACTAAGGCTGAAGGGTACGAAATGGATATGTGCTTTGCAGATGTCCAGAGAGCAAACAACAGATTGAAAGAGTTGAGAAAGACACCACCAACGAAAGGGGAAGGGTGATGAAGTTAACCCTCGACCTCGACATGAAAGCACTCACAACCCTTGCCGTCTGTGTGATGTTGGTGTGCATGACAGTATCTTATAAGAATTGTTTAATGGTAAAAACTTTCGAGTCACAACAAACGCAAGAGGAGAAATCAAAATGACCCTCGAACAATATTTTTTAACAGCATGGTGTATGTTTGGGCTTTGTGATTCAAAACATCACTTCATTAATAGTGGACCACATACAGATGGTGAATGGTTTTTCTTCTTATGAGAACTTATGATGGAATGGCTCAGAAGGCGGACAAGTATGACAAATTCAAAGCACTCCTCAAACGCTCCCTCTCGGCAATCAAAGAGATGGATTGTCCAAATGGCTATAGTGATTTGGTGAAAGAGATTGAGGGGGTGGTAAAGTGAAAAGGTACACAGTATTACAGGAAAAATATGAGGAAGGTATTAAGCTTATGAATAGTGGCTTAACCATGAAGGATGCCGCCCTGCTAGTAGGCCTTCCTAAAGATAGCATTTACCATTACCAAAAAAGAAAGGCGATGAAAGCTAAGTATGCCCACATCCCTTCTATCGGAGAAAAGTGTGTTTTATAAACTCCTGCCGATGTTACTCCTGACAGCTTGTGTGTCTTACTCACCTGCGCCCTGTCACTGGAAGTGTGAGGACTATAAGGATATACCCGACTGCGAGTGGCTTTGTGAGAAAGGCTTCCTGGAGCGGGTTATAGAAGGCGATGAAAATGAATAGTGAGTACGCAGCCACCAGGACCTTATCTCCATCCCTGCCAAGGCTTATAAAAATGATTGTGGATGGGGGGCCAACTAGAGAAGAATATTTACTCATGGGGGTTATCGCTATGATGGATGAAAAGCTTGAGTATCTCATGGCCTCTGAATATAACCGCCAAGAGATAACAAAGTTATTTTGTGATATTGAAAATTACCTAATAGAGGGAGAAGACCATTGATAACAATAGCTGTTTTGGCAAGGACTTTAAATATGTATCACAAAGCTATCCCACATATCCTACCATTCCTAGAAAATGCTCATGGCCTTGTTTTTAAGAATAATGGAACAATGGAAATACCAACCTATACCAGCACCAAGTTTAAGATAATCCCTGCCTTAAAGTTTGACCATGTGCAGGGCTTGGAGAATTACCAGTTGATAAAGTTCGGGGATTGGTGGGAGAACGAAGATGCAGCAAAGATAGACCAACACTGGCAAATGGATAACACTAAGTTTTTAGAAAAAAGGAAGGTTTTATGAGAGACGTAGTTCCTAAAGAATCCTATGAGCAGTTACTAGGTGAGTTTAGAGATTTGAAAGAAAAGTACATGGATCTTCTAGATTTAGTGGATGGGTACTTTGACACAATGGAGGACTTGAGGAAGTTTCCTGATCTTGCGAGGAATGTAAGAGAGGCTTCTAAGAAACAACTTCTCTTAAAGATTGATGACACTATTGGGAAGATAGCTAATGCTAAGTAGAGTGGAAGAGATTAGGGTACCCCCAGAAGTCATCGAGAGATTAGAAAGGACCCCAGGTCTTTGCTATGACTTAATCGACATGGCAGAGATAACTTTGCATAAGGATGGGCCTGAGTGCTGGTGTGAACCTAAGCTTTTTTATGCTGACCCTATAAACCATAACAGAATTTACCTGCACAACAGAAAGCACTAAGGAAGTAGTCCCGTCCCTGGGACGCTGAGCCTTCCTTGGCACTTACAGTATAGAGGCACCTTCATGTTTAGTGATAACTTTTTTAAGATAAAACCTTGGCAGCACCAGATAGAGGGTATCAAGCAAGCAAGCGACAAGCAGGGCTTTGCCTTTTTCTTCCAAGTCGGTACAGGTAAGACTTCTACCTGCATAAACACTCTTAGGCTCAAGTACCAAACTCACGGGCAAATCCTAAAAACCCTTATCCTTGCCCCACCTATCATTTTGGAAAATTGGAAAAGAGAATTTCTGATGCACTCTAATATAGGACCAAAGTCCATCGAAGTTTTATACGGCTCCCAAAAAGAGAGATGCCAAAAAATGAAGAGTATGGGGGAGAAAATTGTTATCACCAATTATGAGTCACTAACTATGAAAGAACTCTTGCCTTTGCTCAAAGAGTGGATGCCCCAGGTTCTAGTGCTTGATGAATCGCATCGCCTAAAAGATATAAAAGCTGGCAGGACGAAAGCGGCTATAGCTTTGTCAGACATAGCTCACTACAAGTATCTTCTCACTGGTACGCCTATCTTAAATAACCTCATGGACATCTTTACTCAGTTTAGAATCCTTGATAACGGAAGGACATTTGGACAAAACTTTTTTGGATTTAGAGGCCGCTTCTTTATTGATAAGAACGCAGGGATGCCCAAGCAAAAGTATTACCCCAACTGGCAACCCAGGCAAGGTGCTGCTGAAGAGATAAACCAGCTCATAAAAAGAAAGAGTATGTATGTAAGTAAAGAAGACTGCCTTGATCTTCCCCCACTAGTTAGGCAGACCATAGAGGTACCCCTATCCCCTGCTCAAGATAAGGTTTACCAAGAGATGAAAAGGGATTTCATAGCTTTCATTGAGTCAAAAGCAGCGGTGGCAGAGCTTGCTATCGTTAAGGCCCTGCGCTTACAGCAAATTGTGAGCGGCTTTGTGAACGTAGAAGAGGGTGGAGGAGAAAGGTCAGCCCACAGGTTTGATGACACCCCAAGAGAAAAGGCTTTGAAAGAACTCCTAAGTGATATTACCCCTGCCCATAAGGTTTTAGTGTGGGCTGTGTTTAAGGAGAACTACGCCACGATCAGAAAGGTTTGTGAGGAGCTTAGCCTTGATTATGTAGAGATCACGGGTGAGAGGACGCAGAAAGAAAAGCTAGAAGCTGTGGAGAGGATGCAGAAGGACCCCAAGTGCAGGGTACTAATTGGGCATCCTGGGAGTGGTGGCATCGGTGTCACTCTTACCGCTGCGTCATATATGATTTTCTTTTCTAGGTCATTCTCTTTAGAGTACGACATACAGGCTGAAGCAAGGTGTTATCGCGGAGGGAGTGAGATACATTCCAAGATTACCCGCGTCGATTTAGTGGCTAGTGGCACCATAGATGAGCAAGTATTAAAATCACTTGCAAGTAAACAAAATATTGGTATGAGTGTTCTACAAGACTGGGTAAGTCTAGGAATCTAAAGGAGAGTAGAATGAAGGTAGAAGAATTAGATAAGCTCTGCGAGGAGTTCATAACTCTAAGAGAGAAGAAAGACGCGGCTAAGAAGGTACTCGAATCAATGGAGGACTCGTTTAAGGCTAAGCAAGCAGAGGTCATCACAGCTCTGCAAGCCTTAGACAAGTCCGAAAATGAGGGAGCTTTTGGCAAGGTTAAGATTGTGCAGACTGAATACTATAAAATGGTGGACAGGGAAAATGCGCTCAATTGGCTTAAGGAAACTGGGGAGTATGACAACCTAGTGAGTGTGAACGCTAGGACTTTTTCTTCCCACGTCAAGGGGATCATAGAGCAGAAAAGGGAAGCGGGGGATTTTGTATGGATGCCCCCAGGTGTAGAAGATTCAACGAGTGACTATACATATTTGAGAGTTAGTAAGTAATGGGTAAATTTAAGGAGACATATATGCAGAATAAAGAATTGAAAGAAAAGTATCAGACAATCTCAAAGGAGCTAACAGCCTTTGTGAACGCTGAGATTAAGGAATATCAGGATCAAGGAATACAGATTAACTTGCAGTCGCATAGAGAACAAGCTAAGTGGATTTTTTTACTAGGGAAGATACAAGCACTAACCGAATCTATTAAGGGAGAATCAAGTGAGCAAAGAACAGAAAACACAAAATCAACCAACACAAAAAAAGGAAAACAAAAGCGAACTACAGGTAAGGGAGCAGACAGCACTCAAGGCACATTCGGAATATAGCTCTGGGACTGAAGAGGCCGACTCTTCAGACATTATTATCCCTCGAATCCTACTCATGCAGGGTACGAGTAAGTGGGTAGCAGCCGCGCAGTTTCACCAGGGCGACATCATCAATTCAGTAGATGAAGTAAAGCTTGGGGATAAAAATAACCCTGTCACGATCCTACCTTTTTATTTAAAAAAGACTTGGGAGATTTTCGAGGACGTACAGAGCGGCCCTTGGATTAGATCAGAGACTTGGAACCCAGCAAACGATGACCTGCCTTGGCAGTTTGAGGAAGAGAGCGAAGAGAAGGGGATCATCAAGCTTAAGCGTCAACGCAGCTATGGGTTTTACTCCTTCCTAATGTCCGAGATCACATCAGGCTTCCCAGTACCCTGCCTCGTAAACTTCCGTTCATCGGCAGGATTCAAAGAGGGAAAAAAGATTGCTTCTCACTTCGCTATGATGAAGGGGATGAACCACCCAGGGCATAATGTTACTTGGACCCTGCAAAGTATTGGGGTGAAAGAGGAGCAGAAGGCTTACCAGAAGTTTATCGTTAAGAAATCAGCAAATGCAGAGAGTGCTCACATGGAGACTTGTCAGAAGTGGCTTACACTCTTAGCCACCAGCTCTGCTAAGTTTAAGGAGCACCAAGTTGCAGAGACCGATGACACCGAAGTGGTAGAGCCAATGACCACTAAGAAGGGTGAAGTTAGTCAGCAAGCGCAGTTTTAGATTTGTGGCCCCTTTAAGTTTGTTGCCGCCGTTACTTCCCAACTTACTGGGGCTTTTTTATGATAGGAAAATAAATGTTTAAGATAGGAGATATTGTATGCCCTTCAAATCGGAATCCCAGAAAAGAAGATTTAGAGAGCTTGTTGCCGAGGGAAAAATGTCGCAAGAAACCTACGACAAGTGGGAGTCAGAAACCACTAGTGGCAAACTACCAGAGCGAGCCACCAAAAAAGGCCCCGCCACCAAGAGACCCATGAGGCTACATAAATGAGTAAGCTACTTGGCGTTGACTTCGAGACCAACGGCCCCGAGCCACTAACCTGCGACATAACAGAGGCAGCATGGGTATTATTTGATACAGAGTTCCCAGCAAAGCCTGTTGTGGCTAGGACATTCCTAAACGCAGACGTGACCAACATGGACCCCAAGGCTCAAGAGATTACAGGGATAACCATAGATATGTGTAAGGCTTACGGAGTCAGCAGGGACTTTATAAAACTATCCTTGTTCGAGGATATAGAGCGGTATAAGCCCGATTACTTGATAGCCCACAATGCAAGGGGCTTTGACAAGATTATCTTTGAAAGGCTTATGCCTGAGGCCATGCATAATTATGCATGGATAGATACCATGGAAGATTTTGAAGAAAAAACGTATGAGGTTTGGGGGACAAGAACCCTTGAATATATGGCAGCTAAGAATGGCTTTCTTAACCCCTTCCCTCATGCGGCTTTATTTGACGTGATGACCATGATGAAGATTTTTGCTATGCAGCCCATGGAGAGAGTCATCGTCAGGAGTAAGATGTCCACTGTTACTGTAGCGGCAGAGGTATCCTTCCACGACAAGGATCTTGCCAAAGAGCGAAAGTATATGTGGGAAAATATCAGAGGAAAGATTTACCCAAAGAAGTGGGTAAAGAGAATGAAGTTAGAAGATGTTGAGATTGAAAGAAAGAATTGCCCATTTAAAATAGCGGTAATCGCTTAAGGAGAGGTATGAGCACCAATAAAGAGAAGGTAATAGTTTTTGTGTATGTTAACCCTAAGAATAAGAAGTATTTAGAAAAGCTAAGTCTATCCACTAACCAGCCAGTATCAACTTGTGCAGACGCTATTCTGGATTCTGCGCGGCTTGGTAAAAAGCTTAAACTAAAAGTAAAAGTAAACAAAGCTGTAGCTAAGTTTGAAGCCGTTCAAGAAAGAAAGCGGCAGAAGATTGAAAGCATGACTATCTAATGCTAGTCACCCGCACCAACTTAAAGATCCTACTGGCAGAGATCCTAGAGCATGACCATATAGCGATAGACACTGAGACCACAGGGCTTTACCCCTACCATGGGGATCACTTGTTTTCTATCTCTATGACGACTGACAAGGAAGAGTATTATTTTAACTTCAACGAATACCCATCCCTGCCAAGTGACCTTGTACTTACTCCACAGGATATGGAAGTGGTGAGAAAGGCCTTAATCGTGCCTAAGACTTGGATCATGCACAGGGCTTCTTATGATCTTGCAATCCTAGCTAACGATAGGGTGTATCTTAACGGCCATTACTACTGCACAAAATCAGGGGCAAGGATTCAGTACAACGAACACACGAAGTATTCCCTAGCTGACTGTGGAGAGAGGATTGGCGTTAAGAAAGACATGGCGGTAGAGAACTATATAAAAAAGAATAAGCTCTACACTCTCGTTGAGATCAACGGAGAGAAGATAAAAAAGCCAAGGTATGATCTTGTCCCTTTTGAGCTGATAAGTAAGTACGCCATGCAGGATGCTAGGGTCACTTACGAGCTATGGAGCTTTCAGACAGAAAGGGTAAAGCAGAAATCTTACTCGCTCCCGATCAATAAGAATAACCCACTCATGGTTTTAGACAACGAAGTACGCCTACAGAAGACCCTGCATAGAATGGAGCAAGCTGGGGTAAAGGTAGACTTACCTTTTTGTAAGAGAGCTATCACACACTACCAGGATGAGATCATAAGTGCAGAAAAAGAATTTACAGCACTAACTGGCAGGGAATTTATCCTTTCGGGTAAGGTGTTTGAGGAATTGTTCCAAGATGAGAAAAGTAAGTGGGGGGTAACTGAGAAGGGGAACCCTAGCTTTGACGGGGACATCCTAAAAACTTTAGAGCATCCTGCCGCAAAAGCTGTATGCAGATATAAAGAAGCTAAGTCTCAGATAGATTTTTTTCATAATTTTCTACATTATGCCGATAAGGATGGAACGCTCCACACAGTTCTTGAAGCCTCGGGGACTCGTACTGGCAGGTTTTCCAGTCATTCTCCCAATTTACAAAACCTGAAAAAGGACGAGGGGGACGAACTAAAGAAAGAATTTGTGGTAAGACGTGTTCTAGTGCCCAGGGAAGGGCACATTTTCGTAATGATCGACAAAAAGCAAATGGAATATCGACTGATGCTGGATTACGCCAACGCTAAGGAGCTGGTGGCAAAGGTCGCAGCGGGAGAGGATGTTCACCAAGCTACCGCTGATATAGCTAAATGTACAAGGTCACAGGCTAAACAAATAAATTTTGGAATTTTATATGGGCAGGGAATAAAAAATCTTGCTAAGAGTTTAGGTACTTCTGAGTACCAAGCGAAACAATTACAGAACTCTATTTTTGATGCAGCCCCCGAGATAAAGCAGTTTATCCGTAGTGCTATCAACATTGCAGAAAGCCGTGGTTTTGTGTTCAATTGGTTCGGACGCATCTGTTACTTTCCTAAAAGAGACACTTGCTACAAGGCCCCCAACACCCTTATCCAAGGGGGGTGTGCTGACATAATGAAGGTAGCCATGAATAGGTGTGATGAGTTCTTACTTGGGTTTAGGACAAAGCTAGTCCTAAACATTCACGATGAGCTTGTGTTTGAGGTCCCCGAAGGGGAAGAATATATTGTCCCCCAGCTAGCGGAGATTATGAAAACTTCCTATCCTCACAAGCATTTACCAATGGATGTTGATATTGAGTTTTCTAGAAAAAGTTTAGCTGACAAGCTACCTTGGAAAGATTTACACTCTTCTAGTGCAGAAGCCAGAGACGAAGTTCAAGGAGAGAATTTACCCACAGCTAAAGTCCCTGCCAAAGACCTGGGTAGAGAAGATTCAGCAAGTGGCTATCAGGGGAACCCCTGATTTCATCTGCTGTATCAACGGGACGTTTGTGGCCATTGAACTAAAGGTACAGGGCGGGAGTGCTGACGAGTTACAGAAATGGAAGCTTAAGAATATCTCAGAGGCAGGAGGGGTGGGTATAGTTGTGACGCCTGACAACTGGGATCTGACATACGAGTTTTTGCACATGATTGCCACCCACGGGTTAGAGGAAGCTAAGAAACATTACCACTAAGGAGATACCATGCTCACACTAAAGTATAGAACATTTGCCGACACACAAAGCTTTGTGAATGCTGTAAAAAAAGCCTACACCTGTGACAGCTACTCTGACTTTAAGTCAGCCTACAAGATCAAAAGGATGTGTGAGGGGATAGAAAAAGAACTCACCACGTTTATCAACCTTCGCAATGAACTCATGGCAAAGGTCAAGAAAGAAGAGATGACTCAGGAAGAGTTTAAGACAAAGCTTGAGGAGCTGTTTGATATGGACGTAGAGCTTAAGTGGGGACCTATGACTAAGCAGGAGGTGAGCTGCATAAAAGGCTTAAGCCCTGCAGACATTGAGGCCATAGAGGCTGTGGCAGAGGCTAAGGCTTTTTCTGACCTACAGCCTTCGTAACGATAGAGAAGAGGGTCTTGAGCTTAGATTCTTGATCGTTGATTCTATCTTCTAACACAATGACCCTGCCAAAATTCTCGTTAGTTTTCTCTATGGCAGGGATTATTTTCTCTTGGACTTCGTGCTGGGTTTTGGCGACGATGGAAAAAAGACTTTGGATTTTTGACCGCGTATCAAAGTCAAGCCCTGATGATTCGAGTTTTTTATATATTTCGTTTCTGGTGTTGAGTACGAGGTCTCTTGTCTCTCGATGATCTGATCTAACATCCTTAAAAGTTCTTCTCGTTTCATCTTGGAATTTGTCGTATTGCTCGATAAGGCGGTGGGTGAAATATGCTATGACACTCAAGCATACCGTGATTAACCCCCCACCAATGGCTGTGATGAGTTCAATACTCGCCACCCTCTTTTTTGTCCTCTTCATCAATTTCTTTTTTCTTCTTACGAAGATCGGCAATTGATGAGATTGCGTTCATAGCGTCTTTGTCTTTCTGTAAGCACATCTTAGCGTACTTAAGCTTCTCGGGGTCTTGTTTGATTTTTTCAGCTTCCATGAGGGATCTTGCCCATCCTTCTACTTCCCACTTATCAAACTTGCCATACTCTTTTTTCTCTTCTTTGCTATCAATAGGTTGTGCGTGTATTTTGACTTCCATTTTCTTATTCTCCTTTTGAATACGATTGCGAATATGTGTTTATCAAAGACTGTAACAGGGCAGGATCTAAACCCTGCAGAGCCTTTGGAAGTTCTGAAGGAAGTAACTTTTTAGCCGCTGGTATCTTTTGTCCTGCGTTCATAAGAGCTTCAGCCATACCAGTTTCGGATGCCTTTTTTATAGTTCTAGGTGCCCATTGGGAGGCTTTTATCATGGCTTTTAGAGCCGTGGGGGAGGCTAAGGCACCAGCGGCTGTAGCTCCTGCAATACCAGAGGCCACTCCTGTCCCATGTCCACCCTCACCCATCTGAGTACCACCTAAGTAACCAAGACCATATCCAACAGCAGCGGCAGGGGCAGCCCTTCTCATAGGTTGATAACCTCCCATTTTCTCCATGAAGCCTGAAGGCTCCGCGAATATCCTTGTCCCGATTGCCGCATTGAGAGGATCAGATATATTAACCCCAAGTGCCTCTGCTACCTGTGCAACATCTTGTCCTTTAGTTGTCTCTCTACCTCTAGCAAACATATCGGCTGTTGACTGAACTTTATTCTTGTCCATGAGGTAGTTATTAATAATGTCTTGCCGCTCTTTATGCGCCATCCATTCAATGTCAGCGTCAGCTAGTTCCTTGCTTGTATCCTTATCAAGTATTGATTTTTTTATGTTGCTGGCTACTTCTCTAGCTTTATTCTGTACTTTTTGGTCGAATGGGCTAGCCTTGCGATTTTTATTCTCTGGATCTTTTACGATATTTGTGAGTTCGTTCCAGATGTCTTTTTTCTTAACAGCTTCAATACCGCTAAGCTCCCCACCTTTTTGAGCGTTTTCATCGTAAATCTTTTTAGCAAATTTATAATTAGACTCTTCTGCTAGAGTGATAGGGTCTTCTGGATCAATAGGGCCAGCTTTCTTGCGAGCTACTTCTGCATCTTTCTTTAATCCCTCAAGAAATTCCAAAAAAGGTCTTTCTGCCTCTGCTGCGTCCACTCTTACATCTAACCGCTTAAGGGCAGCTCCGTATTGTGTTGATGCTTTTTTTTCCATCTCTTTTTGAGCAGAATGAATTTGATCGGAAATAGCTTCATAAATTTGTGGGGGTACAAAACCTTGCTTTTCAGCTTCCCTGACAATACTTTTACCCTCTGGTTTTGCTAAATCTTCAGCCAACCATTTGAGAGAAGCTGCTTTTATACCACTAGCAGTCTCCGCTACTTTTGAAAAAGCTTTACCAACAGTGGGGGCCACATATTCCCCGTAAGCTCTTTCTATCCCTCCACGTTGTTTCTTTCCTAGTGACTCCAGAGCCTCTGTAGACAGACCCTTTAAGCCTCCAGCCTTAGCTATTTGTTTGAGCGTAGCTCCTGTACCGAATAAGGCAGGTGATAAAGCGCCTATTCCTCCTGAGATAGCTACCCCGAGCGGGTCAGTGTTTTCAGCTACCCCAGCACCTTTTGCTACTTGCTGACGTAAGGCCTCTAATCCTGCCGATGTTAAGCTCCCTGCAGCTCCAGCTCCTAGTAAAGCCCCACCAGGAACGGGGGACAAAGCACCACCAATACCACCAGCGGCAGAGGCAAGGGTCTCGATAGCTCCAGCTCCTACATCAGTGGCGACATCTGAAACGTCTTGAATATCAAACCCTGCAGGGTCTAAAGGATACCAAGCAACTTCGCCCTTTTTTTGGTACACAACATTCCCATTTGCATCCTCGGAAAAATCATAGCCTGGCAATTCTTTTTGTAAAAATTTCATCCCTTCTTCTGGATTTACGTTCAAGTTTTTATAGAGGAATCTAACTTTGGCAGCTTTCATCATTTTACTTGGGTCGGCTAGGTCCGCAAAATCTGGGTGAATATCTTGGACAATAAGATCCTCGGGGATAGCATTACTGTCCCCCACTTCCCAGGCGATACCCTCTAATTTAAGAAGTTCTTCCCCTTCGGCTGTTGTTAGGCGGCCTGATTCTACAGAGGATAGTATTTCTAATTCTTTTTTCTCTAATTCAGTAAGCGCCATTACCCACCCTTTTGTTTCCTGCGTAATTCTTCTAAGCGGTTCTTATTAGATTCACCACCAGTACCTTCGTACCCTTCTCCTGACTCGAAGAGTCTTTTATACTCGTCTAGCAGAGGTGACTTTTGATAATCTGGAATGGCTTTTAAAGATTTAAAAGCTGTATTAAAATCACTCTGCAATCCTTTCTCGAATATTTCTAACGCTTTTTTAGCCCCAGCTGCACCACCACTAAGCCCAACTAAACTTAAGCCTTCCCTTACTCCGCCCATTATACCTGTGGTGGGTTTTGCTTGGTTTTCCATTAATTTAATATCTGCAGCTATTAGGGCGCCTAACAATTCAGCTTCTTTCCCTTTAAGAACTACTTTACCGCGTAATGCGGTTAATTCATCGGCTTTCTCACCCCCAAACTCGTACCCGTATTCTTTTAATTTTGCCGCATATTTTTTAAGCGCATTATTAGTGTTAATGATACCCTTTAATTGCTGTGCCTCTTTAGTTTTTAATAGCTCTCTATCGTAAGTTTTTACCTCTTTCGGAACCTTATCCTGCTCCTCTTTTACCCCAGTTGTTGTAGTCTCTGCGGGGGTTAAAAAGTTTTTCAGAAGCTCAAGTTCTGCTCCCGCTAACCCTTTTCTTTGCCCAGCTACTAGATCCTCTAATCCTGCAATCTGCTTTCCTAGCTTGTCGTTCTTTACAAGGCCATAATATTTTGAGTATGTACCACCCGTATTCCCTAGAATATCTGCCATCGCCATGATTGCTGACATATCCTTATTTTTTGGGAGTGCAGCTTCTTTTTTTAAGCCCTGTAATTTTTCAAGGTCAGTGGTAATACCAGCTCTCTGCCCTAAGATACCTGGAAGTTTTGTGTCTATTACAGCTTGTTGGAAAGCCTCACTTTGCTCTGGTGGCACTGGGGTTTTCTTTATGTTCAGTAAGCTCTCTAAAAGAGCTGCTGGCATCCTGTCAGCCATTAGTAACCTCCGCGTAAAACACTGCCAGTTCCTACTGGTGGTGCACCAAACTGCATCATCTCCCAAGTATTCGGGGCAGGGATAACTTTCTTTTTTAAGCCCATTGCACCCGCGCTACCCATACTAGGTTTTAGAGGGTTTGATAACTCCGCTATCTTTTCTTTATCAAGTTGTGTTGCCGCTAAAGCTCCACCACCTACAAGGGCGGGGATAGCTAAGGAAGCACCTTCTGCAGCGGCTCCTGCAGCACCTTCTGCGGCAGCGGCTCCTGCTGCACCCCCCCCTGCAGCGGCAGCTCCAGTAGAAGCACCCGCTGGGGTAGCAAGGCTAGAGTAAGGACCGACGAAGTTTGGGTTTATAGCCCCGCTTGAGAGAACTTCTGTACCTGCCCCCGCTGTTTCTGCAGCTCCACCCCAAAGCCCCGCACCTTGCCCGAGAGCACCAAGAACACCACCTTGTATTGCCCCTCCAGTTATGGATTGTAAACCTTGAGGCCCAGCGTTCACCGCACCTGGGTCACTCATACCACTCCACGGGGAATACTGAATAGCGGCCTTTCTAAAGGCATCTTGTCTTCTTTGATTTTTCTTGTTGGCTTCACCTTCGACTGCACCTTTGACAGCACCCGCTGCCGCCATAATTGCCCATACTGGCCACATATCATTCTCCTCGCTCGTTTAGTAGTTCCACTAAAATCTGACCCTTAAAAGTCCTTGTCCCAATAATTCTAAAACCCACTGCAAATGCCATCTTAAGCATCACTATATTTGTGTTCTCAACGTAAGTGGTGATTCTTTTATACCCTTTCTCGAAGCACCACTGAGAAAGGCTTTTGTAATGTATGAAACTTGTCACTCTACCGATGCTACTTGGTAAAGCCCCGCCGTATTGCCAGTAGCAGGATTCTTTGTCGAGTTCCCTAACTGTGCACCATGTCTGCGGAGTCTTACTGTCTGGCTTAAAGGTGAGTAAAGCGTAGTCTATGCGGTCCATGTCACCCGTTCTTTTCTCCTGAAATGAAACAAGGTGGGCATCCTCTGCCACCACCTTCCATTCAAG
>JANMDS010000526.1:0-6827 GCA_031376405.1 Betaproteobacteria bacterium | reverse complement strand
GTGAGCGGCGTTTGGGTTGAAACGGTTCCTGTTCGCGTATGTGCGCCACGGGATGCGCTGCCGCCTGCGGGCTTGGATTGGGGGTTGGCGGGTGATGCGTGGGCGGCGTATCCTGAAATGCATGGTGAACTGCTCCCTCCCCCTGGGGGGGAGGGTTGGGGAGAGGGTGTCGGCGAACATCAAACCGTTGACGATGCCGCGACCGCCCTCTCCCCTACCCCCCCCCCCCCAGGGGGAGGGGAAGTGACGCACCCCACCGCCGAAGGTTTACTGGCCGCAGCCGTCGCTGCGTTTAAAGCGGGCGCATCAATTCATCCGCGCGATGCCGAGCCGCTCTACGTGCGCAATAAAGTAGCCTTCACGGAAATAGAGCGGGCGCAGAGCAAAAAGGCAGTGGCCGCTTGAGCACGCTTATCAAACCGATTGCCACACACGACCTACCGCTCGTGCTCGATATTGAGCGCCGCTCCCACAGCCATCCGTGGACACAGCAAAATTTCGAGAATGCCCTAGCCGCGGGTTACTTAGGGCTCGCCTTGTGGCGGGGCGATGAAATGTTAGGCTTCGCGTGGTTTATGCGCGCGCTCGATGAAGCGGAAATGTTAGACATCGCCATCGCCCCAGAATTTCGGCGGCAGGGCCACGCTAAAACCTTGCTCGACCACACCTACGCGCAGCTCGCGCGCTCGGGCTGCGCGGCGGTGCATTTAGAAGTGCGGGCCACCAATTTCGACGCTCGCGCGCTCTATGCACAACAAGGTTTTTCAGAAGTGGGCCTGCGCCCTGGATACTATCCTTCGGGCCATGGCCGCGAAGATGCCATATTGATGAAGAAAGCGCTCCATGCCTACGCGTGAAGAAGTTTTAGAAGAGTTAGGCTTAATGCCTGTGTACGTGCGCAAGGGTTACGCAAGCGCGCGCGAAACAACCGCCGTACCTGCGGCGCAAAATAGGCAAAGTGTTGGGCAGACATCTGAAAAGTTATCTCCGATTACTGGCGCGGCTGTGAGCAACGGTATTGACGCTGCGCGCACACCCATCGCGCGTTCACCTGCATCGTATGAATCTCCAATAACTGCGGCGCAAAACAGCCCATTTTCACCCGAAACTTCTGAAAAAAATTCACAAGAAACAGCGCCCACCATGCCACTAAAAAAACAGCCTTTAAATCCTGAGCGGGCCGCGCGCATCGCCGCGCTAGATTGGGAGGCGCTCGAAGCGGACATCGCACAATGCACCGCCTGTGGATTGTGTAAAACGCGGAACAAAACCGTGCCTGGCGCAGGCGCGCGCAATGCCAATTGGATGATCGTAGGCGAAGCGCCCGGGGCAGACGAAGATGAATCGGGCTTGCCCTTCGTGGGCCGCTCGGGGAAATTGTTGGATGCGATGTTGCGCGCAACCAACCACTCGCGCGAGAAAAATGTGTTCATCGCCAACACGCTCAAATGCCGCCCGCCCGACAACCGCAACCCTTCCCCCGACGAACTCACCGCCTGCGCGCCCTACTTGCACCGCCAAATCGCGCTCATGCAACCGAAGATGTTGTTAACGGTCGGTAAATTCGCCGCGCAAACGATCACCGGCAGCGAAGAAGCCATCGGCGCGATGCGCGGCCAAACCTTCACCTACCAAAACATTCCCGTGCGCGTGACCTATCACCCGTCTTATCTGCTGCGCGCGCCTTTGGAGAAGGCTAAGGCGTGGGATGATTTGTTGGCGGCGATGAAGGTGTTTCCGGCTTCGTAAAAAGCCTTTCAACGCGGGGGCACGCAGGCGCAAAGACTTTGGGGGAGGACAATCTCCGAATACCTGCGGCGAAAAAAATAGCATTTTTTGGGAATATCTCCCAAAAAATGCTCCCCTTTCGTGAGAACGTTTTCGTAAAGCGTGCGCGTAACACGTTGGCAATGCAAGCGCGCAAGCGTGCTTGCAACACGCCCCCGGATTACGCTTCGCTAATCCAGGCTATGAAACTCAACCACCGCCTTCACAATCACCGGCAACCCCGAGCGCAACGAGTTCGCCCCCATCACCGAGCGCACATGTAGCCCGCGTTCGCCGAACACTTCGATGAGTAAATCGGAGCAGCCGTTTAACACTTGCGCGTGTTCCTCAAATTCTTCTGTCGCGTTAACAAAACCCTGCACTTCCACTACACGGACGACATGATTGAGCGAGCCGAGCTCGTGGCGCATCACAGCCAACAGCTCCAGCCCTGCGGAGCAGGCAAAGCGGTAGCCCGCCTTCGCGTCGTACTCACGGCCAAATTTCCCTTTTGGGTAGACACCATTTTCAGCGCCGCAACTTTTGCCTGCGATAAACAGCAGATTGCCGGTACGCACTGCGTTCACATAGTTTGCAAACGGGCCGGAGCCTGTGGGCAACACGATGTTGAGTGATTTCAGCTTTTCTTCGGCAGTCATTTTTTTTGAGGAGATTAGTTTGAAAACATGCTTGTTTTGCGCCGCAGGTATTACAGGCTTGGCGATAAAACAAAAACGCCTGAGCACAGCGTGTTTCCCTCACCCCAACCCTCTCCCAGACGGAGAGGCAGTAAGTTCATTTACATCGTGCCGGGGTACGAGCCACCATCCATCAAAATATTTTGCCCGGTGATAAACCCTGCGCTTGCACTACACAGAAACGCGCAGGTGTTGCCGAACTCCGGCACAGTACCGAAGCGCTTCGCGGGGTTCGCGGCTTGGCGGCGCTTAATCATTTCTTCCAGCGCGATGCCTTGCTTTTCAGCGTTGTGGGTTAAGTTGCTTATCAAGCGGTCGGTATCAAAAGGGCCTGGCAACAAATTGTTCATCGTCACGTTATGGAGCACCACTTGCCGAGACAACCCAGCGATAAAGCCCGTGAGCCCTGCCCGCGCGCCGTTGGACAAACCCAGCTCTGCAATGGGCGCGCGCACGGCAGCGGAAGTGATGTTCACCACGCGGCCAAATTTGCGCGCGATCATGCCATCGAGCGTGGCTTTAATCATTTCAATCGGAGCGAGCATGTTGGCGTCAATGGCAGCGAGCCACGTATCCCGGCTCCAATTGCGAAAATCTCCTGGGGGTGGGCCACCGGCGTTGTTCACCAAAATATCAGGGTTGGGGCAGACGGCGAGCACTTTCGCGCGGCCTTCTGCGGCGGCGATATCGGCGGCTACGGCGTGTACCGTCGCGCCCGTGGCCTTACGAATTTCCGCTGCGGTTTCATCGAGCGTGGCTTGCGTGCGGGCCACAATGGTCACCTCCACGCCTTCGCGCGCGAGCGCCTCAGCGCAGCCGCGCCCCAAGCCTTTGCTCGCGCCGCAGACGATGGCTTTTTTACCTTTGATGCCTAAATCCATTTTTTTTTCCGGTTATCACTCCCTCCCCAGGTGGGGGTGGGTTGGGGTGGGGGAAAAAGAGCGTGAAGTACGGCGAACTCATTGCGACCGAACCCTGCCCCCTCCCTAGCCCTCCCCCGCTCGGGGAGGGAACTCAACTACAGCTCTAACGAAATCTTTTTCGCTTCCACTACTTTTTTCCACTTCGCCACTTCTTTTTTAATCGTAGCGGTAAATTGCTCGGGCGTGCTGCCAATGGGGAATGCGCCGGTATCTTCGAAGCGCTTGATCGTATCGGGATCTTTCAAGGCAGTTTGCGCAGCTTCGTAAAACTTTTTCACCACATCGGGGGGCACGCCAGCGGGGCCTACCAGGCCAAACCACGTATCGGCTTCATACTCTGGCAAGCCCAGTTCCGCAAAGGTTGGGACGTTTGGCAATTGCGGAATTCGCTTTGGGTACGCCAAGCCGATTGGCACGAACTTACCGGATTTGATAAGCGCGAGCGAGGAGGCCAAGTTGTCCCAAAAAATAGGCACGGTGCCTGCCACCACATCGTTGAGCGCGGGGCCTGCGCCTTTGTAAGAAATATGTTGGGCATCGCCGACAATGGAGACTAAAAATTACTCCATGGCCAAATGCCCTACGCCGCCCGCGCCCGAGCTGGCGTAGCTATGTTTGGTGGGGTTGGCTTTGAGCTCGGCCACGAGCGATTTGTAATCTTTGAACGGAAATTTTTCGTTCACCACAATAATGCCCGGCACGCCCGCTAAATTGGTGATGTGGGTGAATTGGGTAATGGGGTCGAGCTTATTGTTTTTGTAGGCCACGATGTTCGTGCCCATCGTCGATACGCTGCCCATCCCAATCGTGTAGCCATCGGGCGCAGCCCGGGCGATCTCGGCTGCGCCAACTGCGCCGCCCGCGCCCGCTCGGTTGTCCACCACCACGGTTTGCCCAAGAATGGGCGTCATCTTCGCAGCGATGATCCGCGCGACGATATCGGTGCTACCGCCGGGGGCGAAGGGTACGATCAAACGAATGGGTTTATTGGGGAACGCCTGCGCACTGGCAAAAGCAGAAACGCCAGTGGCGAAAATTGCGGCCAAACCAAGAGCAAATTTCTTCATGTACAACCTCCTAAAAATCAATATTCTCAATAATACCTGCGGCGTAAAAAGCCCGCTTTTTAAGCATTATCTCCGTAAAAAACACTACCGCACCAACGTATCTACAAGCAACGAAAAATTCCCCGCGCGGCGGCATGCGAAGTAATGCTTGAGCGTAGTGCTCACCGTACCAAACGCGAGATCTTCCCACGGAATTTCTTCTTCGGCGAAGAGCGCCACTTCTGTGCTCTCGGGTGTCGTGCCAAATTGCGCGGCAGGCAATTCCCCCCAAAACATCATGTGGACTTGGCTAATTGCAGGGACGGAGAGCACGGTAAGGAGCTGCGGCGAGAGCACCACAGCAAGCGCTTCTTCCGTAGTTTCACGCAGCGCGCCTTCGGGCACGGATTCTCCATTTTCCATAAAGCCTGCAGGCAGCGTCCACTTGCCGAAGCGCGGCTCGATGCCCCGCTTACAGAGCAACACTTTACCCTGCCAAATCGGCACGGTGCCACACACAATTTTTGGGTTTTGGTAATGCACTTCGCCGCAGGCTTTACACACGTAACGTGCGCGCTGGTCGCCCTCGGGCGTTTCGAATTGGATGCGGCCGCTACCGCAGTGCGAACAAAACTTCACTCGCTTTGCGCCATGGGGACGGGGCTAGGCACAGGCAATTTGATGAAATGCTCCCGATAATGCTTCATCTCATCAATCGATTCATACACATCGGCCAGCGCTTGATGCCGCGTTTTTTTAACGAACGCTTTTTTGACTTCCGGCGCCCAGCGCGCCGCGAGCTCTTTTAGGGTACTCACATCCAAGTTGCGGTAATGAAAGTAATCTTCGAGCTTCGGCATGTAGTTCGCCATAAATCGGCGATCTTGGTGGATCGAGTTGCCACACATCGGCGAGCCGTTTTTTGGCACGTGCAACGCTAAAAACGCGAGCGCTTGGGCTTCTACTTCCGTTTCGTTCATCGTGGAAATGCGCACCCGCTCGGTAAGCCCGCTTTTGCCATGGGTGTTGGTGTTCCACTCGTCCATCCCAGCCATTATGGCCGCGCTCTGATGCACCACCCATACCGGCGATTCCGCAATGGTTTCTAAATTGGAGTTGGTAATTACCATGGCCAACTCAATAATGCGGTCATCGTTGGGGGAAAGGCCCGTCATTTCCATATCGAGCCATACTAAATTATTTTGATCCTGTGCCACGGGGAACTGCCTTACACTTTGCGCTAACTAATCACCGATTTTTACATATGAACGCGTTTGGATTTTCTTCGCTGCTCGCTTTTGCCGTGGCCGCCCAATTGGGGGTTTCACTTTGGCTGCTTTCGCGGCATTTGCGCCATGTCGCCGCCCACCGGGCCGCTGTGCCCAATGAGTTCGCCGCGCAAGTCACCCTTGCGTCGCACCAAAAGGCTGCGGACTACGTGCAAGCCAAAGGCGGCCTCGGGCGCGCAGAAATGTTAGTTGAGCTCTTGCCTACGCTCTGGCTGCTGTTTGCGGGCGGCTTGGCATGGCTGTGGGCTCGCAGCGAAATGTTCGTAACCAACGCGATCGCGCGCGAAGTGGTGCTCATCGTGTTCACCTCCATCTTAGGCTCGCTCATCAGCCTGCCCTTCTCTTGGCGGCGCACCTTCGGCATCGAAACAAAATTTGGCTTCAACAAAACTTCGCCTGCACTTTGGTGGAGCGATTTAGCCAAGCAAACTGCAATGGGCGCGCTCATCGGCTTGCCCTTTGCTGCGTTTGTGTTTTGGCTCATGCGCGCGATGGGCGATGTGTGGTGGCTTTATGTGTGGGCGGCATTCATGACGTTACAACTCACCATGCTCGCCATCTACCCGCGCTTTATCGCGCCCCTCTTTAATAAATTCACGCCACTCGCCGAGGGCGAAGCCAAAGCCGCAATCGAAGGTTTGCTCGCGCGCACAGGCTTTGCCTCCGGCGGCTTGTTCGTGATGGATGGCAGCAAGCGCAGCGCCCACGGCAACGCCTATTTCACAGGCTTCGGCAAAACCAAACGCATCGTGTTCTACGACACACTGTTAGAAAAGCTCACCGTGCCGCAGATGGAGGCCGTGCTCGCGCATGAGTTGGGGCATTTCAAACGCAACCATTTAGTGAAGCGGCTTTTCGTATTCGGCGCGGCCAGTTTGGGCTTTTTGGCGCTGGCTGCGTGGATGATGAGAGAAGCGTGGTTCGCTGCCGCCTTCCACATTTCGCCTGCGCAATTTAGCGAATTTCCAGGCTTAGCGTTGATTGCGTTTAGCCTCGTGTTCGGCCCGCTTTTTTTCTGGCTCACCCCGCTCGGCGCGCTTTACTCCCGCAAACACGAATTTGAAGCCGATGCCTTCGCCGTAGAAAATTCCGCCCAGGGCGAGC
>JANMDS010000338.1:0-2027 GCA_031376405.1 Betaproteobacteria bacterium | reverse complement strand
ACGCACTACCATCCCGATCATATCGGCAATGCCCAGTGGCTGGCCGCGCGTTTTGGTGCGCCGGTGGCCATGTCGTACACCGAATTCGTCACCGCCCATGCGCTCACCCATAGCATCGGACCGTTCGAAGTGAAACACATGGCGGCGTTTTACAAGCGTCACGGTGTGGGCGAAACGCTGCTGCCGATTTTGTCGGATCGGCGCAATCATTATTCTGCGGGCGTGCCCGAGCTGCCTCAGTCGATAGTACGCGTTCGTCCGAGCGGCACGATTTCGCTCGGCGGCCACGATTGGCAAGCGATCGCTGGTTATGGTCACACCCAAGAACATCTCGCGTTTTATTGCGAGGCATTGGGCGTGCTCATTTCGGGAGATATGCTGTTGCCGAAGATCTCTACGAACGTAAACGTTTGGCCGGTTGACCCGACTGCCGATGCGGTCGGCGCGTTTCTCGATTCGCTCGATGAATTTGCTGCATTGCCCGACGATACGCTCGTGCTGCCTTCGCACGGTTTGCCGTTTCGGGGCATTCGCGTGCGCGTACGAGCCTTGCACGAACACCACAAAGCCCGCATGGCGGAGTTGGTGGCCGCGCTGGACACGCCAAAAACCGCATACGAAATTTTGCCCATTCTCTTTCGCCGTACACTCGATACCCACCAAACGTTTTTCGCGATGGGCGAGGCCGTGGCTCACCTTAATCACGGTAGTGCCTTGGGCACACTCAAGCAAATCGTTGGCGACGATGGCCAGCTACGTGCGGTGCGGAAATGAAGCGGCACTCGCATTTTTGGGCTGATTACACCAGCGCCGATATCGGTGCAATGGACAAATCATCGCTCATCGCGGTATTGCCGGTTGCCGCGATTGAACAGCACGGCCCGCACTTGCCGCTTTCGGTGGACACCACGCTAGTGAACGGGGTGATCGACGCCACGTTACCGAAAATCCCCGCAACCCAAAACGTGCTTTTTTTACCAACGATGCAAGTGGGCAAGAGCAACGAACACGAGCGCTTTCCCGGTACGCTCACCTTTTCCGCCACCACGCTCATCACAATGTGGATGGAGCTGGGTGCCTGCGTGGCCCGCGCCGGGGTGAAGAAACTGGTGTTCTTCAACTCCCACGGTGGGCAAATGAACTTGATGGATATCGTTGCGCGCGATTTACGCAGTAAGCACGATATTTTGGTGATCGCAGCTAATTGGTACACGCTTGGCGTTCCGCCAGGGATGTTTGGCGCGGATGAAATGCGCCACGGCATTCACGCCGGCGACGTGGAATCGTCCATGATGCTTGCGCTTGCACCCCAAAACGTGAAAATGCAGCACGCGCAAAACTTTCATTCGCGTACGCAAGACTATGCGCGCGACTATAAATATATTTCTATTACTAACACCGGAAAAGTCGGCTGGCAAACCCAGGATTTGAACGCCCAGGGCGCGGCCGGCGATGCCTCGAAAGCCACAGCGGAAAAAGGGCGGGCCGTGCTCGACTACGTCTCAGATCGTTTCGTTGAATTATTGGATGAAGTTCAACGGGTACCGATGAGTGTGTTGGTCGATTCACCGACGCTTGTTCGTTAGCGCACGACTTAAGGGATTTCTTTGCAAACACCTCTGGTTTCATTGCATAACGTCAGCAAAACCTATTCAAACGGCACCGTTGCGCTGCAAAATTTAAATCTCGACATTGGCGAGCATCAATTCATTTCCCTGCTCGGCCCCTCTGGCTGCGGTAAGAGCACCGCGCTGCGATTGATCGCAAATTTGATGGAGGCGAGCGGTGGTACGCTCACCTGGAAAGCGGGAGACGCGCAGCGAAACTTGAGTTTTGTATTTCAGGAACCAACGCTTATGCCTTGGTCGCGCGTGCGAGAAAACGTGCGGTTACCGTTGAAGCTGCGTGCGGTGTCCGCAGCACAATCGGATGGTAAAGTGAACGAAGCGCTACAAATGGTAGGGCTGGCCGATTTTGCGAATGTGTTCCCGCGTGAACTCTCCGGTGGCATGAAAATGCGGGCTTCA
>JANMDS010000285.1:0-7193 GCA_031376405.1 Betaproteobacteria bacterium | reverse complement strand
GACGCGAGCTGGCGTCTCACACCAACGCAAGGTTTCATAAACCCCTTCGCAACGGGGCCTGCTAAACAAGCCAAACCTGGCGACCCTGTGCCGTTTAACGTGCAGGTACTGGGCGACAAAGTGTATGTGGCGTACGCGATTTCGAAAGCGCGCGAGGCCAACCCTGCTGAATTTGATGCGGGCGAGGAGGATGCGCTTTCAATCGACGACGAAGCTAAAACCAACGGTCGCCCCAATAAAGGTAAGGTCGCGATATTTTCGCTCACTGGGCAACTGCTCAGACAAATTGAAGACGACGGTCGGCTTAACGCACCCTGGGGTTTGGCCATTGCACCTGTTGACTTCGGGCGCTTTTCGGGAGCGCTGCTCGTCGGCAATTTTGGGGGCGCGGGCAAGATTGCGGCCTATCAAACTGCGACTGGAAAGTTCATCGACTACCTGCGTGACGCGAAGGCTGAGCCGCTCGCGATTGAGGGGCTATGGGCGCTGCAATTCGGCAACGGTGCGAGCTTGGGCGATAGTAATGCGCTTTATTTTGCGGCCGGACCGAACGAGGAACAAGACGGCGTGTTCGGTTCTATTCGGGTAGAGTAACGTTTTGAAGTTTGTAGCCCAGCGGCCAGTCGGGCGTGGACGCATTGGATTCCGCACGCGACGTTAAACGTAGTTTTTTAAAAATACCTGCGGCGTAAAAATGGCATTTTTTGAGAGATATCGCCCAGAAAATGCCATTTTTACGCCGCAGGTATAGGTATTACTTAGCTGTTTGCAGCTTCTCCAACAGCGCATCAAACGCCAACGCGATTTCTCCACTCGAAAACGAACAGGATTCGCCGCCGAAGGCTTGCGCGCTTTCCACTCGCGTAAGCAGTCCTTCGCTAACTTCTTTTGCGCGTTCGGAAAAATTGCCTGCGGCGAGCCCATTGCGCCACGCGGCCACGAACTGGGCGTTCTGCCCGTCAGCCCGCCATGCGGCAATGGCCATGCTCAGCGCGGCGAGCGCGGCTTGTCTCGCATCAGTCAATTTTTGCTCCTGAATCTTTAACGACTTTGGCGTATTTGATTTGCTCAGCGCGGATGAACGCAGCGAACGCTTCCGGCGTGGTGGGCGAAGGCTCCGCGCCACCGGCTTGAAACTTTTCCCGCAAATCGGGCAAGGCCAGCGCTTTGACGGTGGCCTCGTTGAGTTTTTTCAATAAATCAGTCGGTAGATTAGCGGGTGCAAATAAACCCCACCACGTGTAAATATCAAAGTCCTTCACGCCCGCCTCGCTCATCGTGGGCACTTCGGGGGCGAGCGGGCTGCGGGTGGGCGTGGTCACCGCCAGCGCTTTTAATTTTCCGGCCTTGATGTTGGCGAGCGATGAGGCCAAGTTGTCAAAGCTAAATTGCACATCGCCCGCGAGCAGGGCCTGCAACGCCGGCGCGCCACCTTTGTAAGGAACGTGAATCATGTCCAGCGCGTACATTGATTTCAGCCGCTCGCCCGCCATGTGCCCGCCTGAGCCGTTGCTGCCGGAAGCAAAGGCTAATTTCCCCGGATTGGTTCTAGCGAACGCAATAAATGCCAACACGTCTTTTGCTGCGATGCTCGGGTGCAGCAAGAGCACGTTGGGGGTGACGACCACGTTCGATATCGGCGTGAAATCTTTATTCGCGTCGTAGGGCATTTTTGACACCAGCGAAGGGTTCACTGCGTGGGTGGAGAGCGCACCCATGCCGAGCGTGTAGCCGTCGGGCGCGGACTTCGCCAGCGCGTCCATGCCAATATTGCCGCCGGCACCCGCGCGGTTTTCTACGATTACCGTTTGCCCAAGGGAAATGGTGAGCTTTTCGGCGAGCAGGCGAGAAGTGCTATCAAGCGAACCGCCGGCGGGAAAGGGCACGATCAACTTAATCGGTTTGTTTGGGTACGCGCTTTGGGCAGCCGCGTTAACCGAAAAACCTGCGGCGCAAAAAAGTGCAAAAAAAGGAAATATCGCTCGAAAATTCATAGGATGTCGAAAGCTTCGTAACAATTGATTTCCTGAATGTAGCGAAAAAGTTAAACGCGCGATAATCGTAGTAGTAAATATCGAATCATTATGAAAAAGACAATTTTTGGTGTAATCGTGGCGCTTTTGGGTGTGTTGCTCGGCGCGGGAGCTCAGTTTTACTACGGACACATGAAGCCGCCAAGCGCAGCTGCCGTTCCTGGTGGCGCACCTCCAGCCGCAGCTTCGTCGCCCGCCAAGGGCGATGGCAAACCCGCAGATGGCGCTCCGAAAGTGGCGGGAGAAATAAAAAGCGATGCGGCGAAATCTGCCGGTGCACCAGCACCCTCGGGTGGACCACCCGCCGCTGCGGGCGGTGCGGCGGCCGGTGCAGGCGGCGGCGCGCCGAAAGGCCCGAGCGGCCCTGGCGGGCCTTCGCCTGTGGAAGTCGCGAAACCAGAAGTGCTCTCGTGGCCACGCACGGTGACCTCCGTTGGCACATTGCGGTCGGACGAATCCGTCACCCTGCGCTCGGAAGTCGCCGGGCGCATCGTTTCGCTTAATTTTCAAGAGGGCCAGCGCATCGTTAAAGGCCAGCCGCTGGTGAAGTTAGACGACAACGTGTTGAATGCCGAGCTCGCGCAAGCGAAGGCGAACCAGCGTTTAGCAAAAGCAAAATTTGATCGCGCCGCCGAGCTGAAAGAAAAAGGCTTTATCTCCGGGCAAGCGAAAGACGAAGCTGAAAACGCCATGCGCGTGGCTGATGCGGCCGTGCAGTTGGTGGAGGCACGGCTGTCGCGGTTCACGATTTACGCTCCGTTTACCGGCACAGCCGGTTTGCGGCTCGCAGGCATTGGCGATTATTTAAAAGATGGCCAAGATATTGTGAACTTGGAAAAAACCGATCCGATTAAGGTGGATTTCAAAGTGCCCGAGCTCTTCATGAGCGTAGCCAAGCCCGGGCAATCGTTGCAAATCGCGTTGGATGCGATTCCTGGCAAAGCCTTCACTGGCAAAGTGTTTGCCATTAACCCGCAACTCGATGCAGCGGGCCGCGCGGTGATTTTGCGCGCCCAATTGCCTAACAAAGATGCGAGTTTGCGCCCCGGTATGTTCGCGCGGGTGCGGCTCATTTTGGCCGACAACGCCGAGGCCATCACCATCCCCGAGCAAAGCTTGGCACCCCAGGGCGAAGAACAATTTGTGTTCCGCGTGGTGGAAGGTAGGGCCGCGCGCACGAAGGTAGAAATTGGGCAGCGCCGGGATGGGCGCGTAGAAATTGCCAGCGGCTTAGATAAAACGGATACTGTGGTGACCGCAGGCTGGCAGCGGATTCGCGACGGCGCTGCGGTGCGGCCCGTTGGCGGCGGCGGGCCACCAGGTGGTGGTCAAGGCGGCGTAGCGAAATCCGAAAGCAAGGGCGGTGAAGGGAAGGGCGCCTCAGAAAAAGGCGGCGCTCCGCCGGAAAAATCGAGCGAAGGTAGCGCAAAGCCGCCCGAAAAATCAGGTGACGCGAAAAGCGAACGTAAAGGCGACGGCCAAGGCAAGGGCGGCGCTGGAAAACCGCCGGGGTAATTTCCCACATTAAAAAAGTTTGGTGCAATTTAAAAAAGGCACTTTTTTCAGGAGATAAATCCTAAAAAGTGCTGAATTTGCGCCGCAGGTATTTGGATTCGTAGCGCAGTGAAACGAGGCAACCCATGAAGCTTTCCGACATTTGCATTAAACGCCCTGTGCTCGCTACAGTGCTTTCGTTGATTATCGTTTTGTTGGGGCTCATTTCGTATAAGCGGCTTACCGTTCGCGAGTACCCGAAGATTGACGAGCCGGTGGTTTCCGTTGAGACGTACTACAAAGGCGCGGGCCCCGAGGTGGTGGAATCGCAAATCACCAAGGTGCTGGAAGATTCGCTCTCGGGCATTGAGGGCGTGGAGTTGATGACATCGGCCTCGCGCTCAGAGCGCAGCCAAATCACCGTACGTTTCCGCATCAACAAAGAGCCCGATGCAGCGGCAGCGGAAGTGCGCGATAAAGTGGCTCGGGTGCGCGCACGCCTGCCAGAGGCTTCGGATGAACCCACCATTGCGAAAGTGGAGGCCGATTCCTTCCCCGTAATGTGGATGGCTATGAATACCTCGGGCAAGCGCTCGCAGTTGGACATGACCGACTACGTAAACAAGTATGTCAAGCCGCGGCTGCAGGTGCTTCCTGGCGCTGCAGATGTACGTATTTTTGGCGAACGAAAAATCTCAATGCGCATTTGGCTTGAGCCAGAGAAATTAGCCGCCTACCGGTTAACGCCTGCCGATATTGAAAGCGCGTTGCGCGCGCAAAATGTAGAAATTCCCGCTGGGCGTATCGAAAGCCGGAGCCGTGAATTCACCGTCATTTCGCAAACAGATTTGCAAAAGCCGGAAGAATTTGGCAACGTGGTGGTCGCGCAAACGCCTAATTTTTTAGTGCGACTGAAAGATGTGGCCACGATTGAAATCGCCGCTGCCGACGACCGTGGCTTTCAGCGCTACAACGGTAAAACTGCTGTAGGCATGGGTGTCATCCGCCAAGCCACTGCCAACCCGCTTGAGCTATCGAAAGCCGTGCGCGCGGAGGTGGAGTCCATCAGTGCGAGTTTGCCCAAAGATTTGAAGCTCGATATTACCTACGACTCCTCCGTTTTCATCGAGCAATCCATCAAAAATGTGTTTACTACGATTGGCGAAGCGGTATTACTCGTGGCGATCGTCATCTTTTTGTTCTTACGCAATTGGCGGGCTACGATCATCCCGCTGGTGACGATTCCGGTATCGCTTGTGGGCGCGTTTACGCTCATGTATGTTGCGGGGTTCACCATCAACACCCTGACCTTGCTTGCCATGGTGCTCGCAGTCGGATTGGTAGTGGACGATGCGATTGTGGTGCTGGAAAATATTTTTCGCAATATTGAAAATGGTATGGGTAAGCTCGAGGCCGCGCTCGTGGGTACGCGCGAAATCGGCTTCGCCGTCGTCGCCATGACGCTCACGCTCGCCGCCGTCTACGCACCGCTCGCGTTTTCCACTGGGCGCACTGGGCGCTTGTTCATTGAGTTCGCTCTTGCACTCGCAGGCTCAGTCGTGGTGTCGGGTTTTGTAGCCCTCACGCTCACGCCAATGATGTGCTCTATTTTGTTGAAGCACGAAACCAAACACTCGTGGCTCTTTAACAAAACCGAGCGTTTTTTTGAAGGTATGAATAGCGGCTACAAACGCGTGCTCTCGCTCGCGCTCAATAATCGCATCATCATCGTGCTGGTTATGTTGATCGCCGCGGGTGGCTGCGCGATTTTGTTTAAGCTCACCAAAACTGAGCTTGCGCCTATCGAAGATCGTGGTGTATTGTTTGGTTTTGTCTCCGCGCCGGAAGGCTCGACCGTGGGCTACACCCAACGATACGTGCAGCAAATTGAAAAGTTTTTTGATGCCTTGCCCGAAAAAGGCCCGATCAACGGCAACGGAGGATTCCCCACGGCAACGGATGCCACGGTGGTGTTGCGGCTCACGCCTTGGAGCGAACGGGCCCGCTCACAAATGGATGTAGCCAAAGAGCTGATGCCCAAATTTATGGGGCTAGCTGGGGTCAATGCCTTCCCAGTCAATCCGCCTTCGCTTGGGCAATCGCCGCGCAGCAAACCGGTTGAGTTCGTCATCATGGCGCAAGTGCCTTACGAGGTAATTCAGCAATATGTGAACCGAATGCAAGATGAGATGCGAAAGCGGCCGGATTTGTATGTCAACATTGATTCTGATTTGCGCATGAATACACCGGAAGTGCGGCTGCAAGTCAATCGCGACAAAGTATTGGATGTCGGCGCGAACATCGACGCCGTAGGGCGTACTTTGGAGACCATGCTCGGCGGGCGCTTGGTCACCCGCTTTAAGCGTGACGGCGATCAATACGATGTGATCGTGCAAACCCGCGCGGAGGACCGCACATCGCCCGATCGCATTAGCGAAATTTACGTGCGGGGCAAGGGTGGAGAAATGGTTCAGCTGTCCAATCTGCTAACCGTAAAAGAAGGCGTAAGTCCGCGCCAGCTCAATCACTTCCAGCGGTTGCGCTCGGCCACTGTAAACGCCAATTTGCAGCCCGGCGTTTCCTTGGGCGAAGCCATCGCCTATATGAATGATGCAGCTAAGCGGGTATTGCCGTCAACGGTGCAAAACGATCTCGCGCCTGGGCAATCGCGCGAATACCGGGATTCATCGAATGATATTTATTTCGTGTTCGGCTTGGCGCTTGGCTTCATTTATCTGGTGCTCGCTGCGCAGTTTGAAAGCTTCCGTGATCCATTCATCATCATGTTGTCGGTGCCGCTTTCGATGGTGGGTGCGCTCATCGCGCTCATGTGGACGGGCAACACGCTCAACATTTATTCACAAATTGGATTGATTACGCTAGTCGGCTTAATTACTAAGCACGGCATTTTGATCGTGGAATTCGCCAACCAATTACGCGATCAAGGCAAACCGTTGCGCGAAGCCGTCATCGAATCGGCCACGCTGCGCTTACGCCCGATTTTGATGACTACGGGCGCGATGGTGCTCGGTGCGCTCCCGCTCGCCCTGGCCAAAGGCGCAGGCGCGGAAAGCCGCTCCGTCATTGGTTGGGTCATCGTGGGCGGGCTGCTGGTCGGCACGCTCCTGACCCTCTTCGTCGTGCCCACCGCTTACACCCTCATCTCTGCGCGCAAACGCAGCACGCGGGAAAAAGAGCTCGAGAAGATCGAGCGGGATCTCGCCGCTCAACCTACGGCGCCACAACCAAATCCAGCGGCGGGCGACTAAGAGTGTTGGCGATTCAGGCTTGTTTTGAGCAAATACCTGCGGCGTAAAAGCGGCACGTTTTCAAACTTATCTCCTGAAATTTTGACAAAGAATGCGAACCTAAAGTTCGTGTTTTTTGCGCTCAATCTGCGTTGCGACGAAATGCGGCGCAGAGTGAACTCAAGCTGCGATTTCTTGTTGCGTGGTGCAGTGAATGCCCCCACCGCCTTCCGCGATGGGATCGATATTAATCGCAATGATCTTTCGCCCAGGGTAGGCGCTCGCCAGTGCGGTTTGTGCGCGTAAATCATATTGTGAATCGCCAAACTCAGGCATGATAACGGCCCCGTTGCAGACGTAATAGTTCACGTAGCCTGCGGTAAAGCTTGCATTACTCGGTTGCCGCGTTTGGCGGGGC
>JANMDS010000278.1:0-18652 GCA_031376405.1 Betaproteobacteria bacterium | reverse complement strand
GCAACGTAGTGGACGACGACGTTGCGCATGACTTCACCGATCCGGCGGAGAGCCGCCTCGCCGCCGCCCTGGCCTACCGTGCCTCTGGCAAATGCCCTGCGGGCACAGCCGCGGGCGAGGAGGCAACGAAAGCCAGCGCCGACGTTACGGCAACGCAATTTCGGAAAGGTTTTGTAGGAAAGCTGCGCGCACCCAAGTTTGAAATCCCACTCACGCGTGCGCTTGCCGCGCGGGCAGCGCAACACCCATAGCGCCAATACCTGCGGCGCAAATTAACTCCTTTTTACGGATTATCTTCTTGAAAACTGTACTTTTTTCGATGTTTGGACTGGGCGTTGCGGGGCTCGCAAACGCTCAGACAGTCATTGAGTATGTAAACACCAACGATTTCCCGCGCGCGCCAGGTGGCCAATATTTTTACTCTGCCGATGCCGGTGAGCAAGCGTATGTAGATAGCGGCGCTGCGGGGGCGTTCAAACGCACAGGCGGTGGATTTGTAGCCGGTGGCGCAAAGCCTTTGTGCCGGTTTTACGGCTCGGTAAACCCGGGGCCCAACTCGCATTTCTACACGATCGACAGCGCTGAGTGCAACGCCTTGAAAGCCGCGCAACTGACTCCCAAACCGAGCGCCACGCAGCAGTGGAACTACGAAAGCGATGGCTTCAAAGCCACGCCACCGGTAAGCGGACAATGCCCCGTTGGCACCGTGGCTGTCTTTCGCAGCTACAACAACGCTTTTTTTGGGGGAGCGAAAAATGCGTGGGATTCCAACCACCGCTTCGCGAGTCGCCGCGCCGACGTAGATTACCTTGTAAATCGTCACAAATGGAACGACGAAGGCATTCAGTTTTGTGCCGTCGCCGAGTATGCAAAAGAAGCAATTCCAGCGGCCAGTAGCGTAGCCCAGCGCTGCGATGATGACAACCACAAAGCGTGGCTACGCGCGTTCACCGATGAGCGCTATCTTTGGTATAACGAAGTACCCCAGCTGGCCGCGCAAACGTTCGCCACCCCGCTCGCTTACTACGACGATTTAAAGTCGTGGGTGCGGGTTGACGCTGGGGCCGCAGCCGGTGCGTACCGCGATCGCTTCCATTTTTCACAATCGACTGAAGCCTATTTGCAATCGTCGCAAGGTATTTCGAGCGCGGGCTATGGCATGCGCTATGTGTTGCTCTCAAGCACTGCACCACGACGTGCGGTTGTGGTGTACGTAGAGCCGCTCGGCCCCGCCGCCCAAGCTGGTGTAGCGCGGGGTATGGAAATTCAAAATATTGACGGCGCACGGCTCTCTGATGGCAATGCGACGGTACTCAACGCGGGGCTCTCTCCCAAAGCAGTGGGAGAACGCCATACCTTTGTTTTTTCTGACCCCGCGACCGGGCAAACGATTTCCACCACGCTGCTCGCGGCGAATGTGCAAAACAGCCCCGTACACACGGTAAAAACACTCGCGACCGATAGCGGCAAAGTGGGCTACGTTTTGTTTAATGCGTTCAATTACCCCTCAGAGGGCGCGCTGGCCGCCGCGTTCACCCACTTGCGCGCAGAAAACGTTTCTGATCTTGTGCTCGATATGCGCTACAACGGCGGCGGGCTCATATACATTGCTGCGGAATTGGCGCACATGATTGCGGGCGACACCAAGCGTGGTCAGCGCTTCGCCACGCTGCAATACAACGACAAGCGTAACCAAGACACACAGCCTTTCCCCTACGACTCCACGGCAAGCGGCTTTAGCGGAACAGGCACAACAAGCGGTGCTGCCTTGCCTACGCTCAACCTTAACCGCGTATTTATCATCACCGGCACGGGCACTGCATCGGCAAGTGAATTGCTTGTAAACGGCCTACGCGGTGTGGACATAACCGTTCACCTCATCGGGACGCAAACAGTCGGTAAGCCCTACGGTTTTTCGCCAACCGACAATTGCGGAACGACCTATTCGAGCATTGAGTTTGTGAGCAATAACGCAAAAGGGGAAGCCGATTTTGTGGATGGATTTGCGCCAACTTGTAAGGTAACTGCCGACGATTATTCGAAGCAACTTGGCGATGCGCTAGAAGGACGACTCGCCGCAACCTTGGCCTACCGCGCAGCAGGCCAATGCCCAGCGAATGCGGGTCAGCAAACGGAACTATCAAAACGCCGATTGATTACCCGCGATGAATTAGACTCGCCGGACGGTTTGCGCGAACCTACGGAAACGTTTATCGGCAACATCAACGTGCCTAAAAGCAACTAAATCCCAGCGCGCTTTTCGCGGCTTAAGCGAAGAGCGCGTGCTGGCTGGCCTCGGCTACATTCAGCACCGGCGTTACACAACAATCGAGACTGGCAAAGTGCGTGGTCCACGCTTCCCGCGTGCGGGTGAGAAAAATATCTTGCATTTCTTTCTTAACCCGCAAGCCCACCGTGCCCGTTGCGTGTCCGAGCGGTTTGAGATGGGGCACGCTCAGTGACTCGCACACGCCTTCCCAAAACTTTTGCTCTAACGCACCGACCGCCATGTAAAGCCCGTCGTGCGTTTTGTAAACGTTGTAGCAGGCATAGCCGCCTGTGAGCCAATCGTTGCCCCGCTCCGGCGCTTCACCGTTGAGGGCGAGGCCATGGCGGGCGACAATATTTGCCGCAAAACTATAGTGGGTCATCGAGATGTCGCAATGCCGCCCCTGCCCCGAGCGCTGCGCGCCAACGAGCCCAGCAAGCACTTCCATCGCCGCAGGGAGCGCGCCACCCAGAAGATCGGCAATTTGCACGTTCGACAGTGCAGGCGCACCACCGCGCACGCCAATTTGATCGAGTACACCGCTTAACGCAAGATAATTTAAATCGTGCCCCGCCTTCGCAGCCCACGGGCCGCGCTGCCCGTAGCCAGTAATGGAGGCGTACACAATTTTTGGATTGATGGCACGCACGGCCTCGAAGCCGATGCCCAATTTATCCACCACACCAGGGCGAAAGCTTTCAATCACTGCATCGGCTGTACTTGCCCAGCCCAAAAACATTTGAACATCGTTCGCCTTCTTGAAATCAAGGATTTCGATACGCTTACCTGCATTGAGCAACGTAAAAAAAGGAGAAATCACATCCGTCGGCACATCGCCGCTAAGCCCCAATCGACGCGCGTAATCGCCTTCGCCCGGCGGCTCAATTTTAATAATTGTTGCGCCCAGCTTTTGCAAATGCATGGTGCACGCCGGACCTGGGAGCAATCGCGTGAGATCGAGAACGGTGATGCCAGCAAGTGGTGAAGAAGACAGCATATCCACAGCTCAGCACTCGATACCGAGAATTTTCTTAACTAAACCCGCGCGCGCCAATGCATCTTCAACCGTCGCGGCCGTACACGTCACATGCCCCATTTTTCGCCCCGGCTTTGCATCGGCTTTTCCGTATAGGTGGACATGCGCCCCCGGCACTGCCAATACTTCGCTCCACGCAGGCTCGCCTGCGCGCCAGCAATCGCCAAGCACGTTCACCATCACGGCAGCCGTGAGCAAACGAGTTTCCCCCAGCGGTGCGTTGACCAAGGCACGCACCTGCTGCGCGAATTGCGAGGTTTCGCACGCTTCAATCGAATAGTGCCCGCTATTGTGTGGGCGGGGCGCGATTTCGTTAAGCAGCAACGCGCCGTTTTTCGATACGAATATTTCGATACAGAGCACGCCGACGTAATTTAGAGCGTGCACCACTTTTTCTGCAAGTTGGGTTGCGCGGGCAGCTAAGGCGCCTTCAATACGTGCGGGCACAACCGTTACATCCAAAATGCCATTGCGATGTTGGTTTTCGTGAATCGGAAACACTTTTACATCCCCGCTGGCATTGCGCGCTACCAACACCGACACTTCCAACGCCAAGTCAATACGCTCTTCCAACATGCAGGGCACACCACCGAATGCTCGCCACGCCTCCAAAACCTGCGCGCCAGAATGAACGGTCTTCTGACCTTTTCCATCGTAACCCAGCGTTGCGGTTTTCAAAATTGCAGGGAAGTTTATGTTTGCAAAATTGGACTGTTCATTCTCGATTGCGGCATACGAGCCAACGGGTAAGTCGTGCGCGCTGAAAAATGCTTTTTCCTGCCGACGATCCTGCGCGATGGAAACGGACTCAGCGCGCGGGGCAACAGGGCGTTTTTCAGCAAGTGTACGCAGGCTTTGTGCAGGAACATTTTCAAATTCCGTGGTGACGGCTGAAACCTTTAGCGCAAACTTGGCCAATGCCGCCGGATCGTCGTAGGCAGCAACAATATGGTCATCTGCCGCCTGCGCAGCGGGGCAATCGGGCGCGGGGTCGAGTACGCACACTTTGTAACCCATTGCTTGTGCGGCGTGTACGAACATGCGCCCGAGTTGGCCGCCGCCCAATACGCCCAGCCACGCGCCAGGGGGAATAAATCTGTGTGTTGTGGTCATTTCAATTCGATCACGGCGGAGTCATCCATCACGAGTGGAGCGCTTGCAGGGCCACCCATTGAGTACGATTGCGCTGTAGTTTCAAGCTTACGATAACCGTTATCGTAATCCCAAGTCGTTACGTAAATTTTTGCGCCAGAAAGCGACGCGCGCTTGCCGAGTGCGGCGGCGGGAACGGTAAACGTAACGGTGTTAGTTTGCTTTTCCACTGCAATGGCCGCGCCGGGCGCAAATGGCGCGCCCTCGTTGCTGTCGCTCGCGCCTTCGTGGGTAAACAATGCATTGGACCACCCATGCGCGCGCAAGCGTCGGTGCCAGCGCATACCGGATGGCAGCGACCCATTTTGCAGTGGCATAACCGTAGCACCGCCTGGTGTATTGGGCAATTCCATAAATACGGTAAACGCGACGTGATCGAAACCATTCGCAGGATTCCACTGCGTAGAAATCGAGGGCATCGTGAGCGCGATTTTGAGCGCGCCGCCATTGGCAGAAACTCGCACATTGCGCAAATCCATCTGGCGCGTGGCGTAGCCTGCATCTGTTGGGTAGGTCACATCTTTATTCATGCCTTGATCATCGCCTACAGCATCGGCAACATCCGCCAACACGCGCCACGGTCGGCGTACGCGAAACGCAACGGGCGGCGAGACCGCACCACTTCTCGCCCAAACACTTGCTCGGTGGGTAATGTTTGCGTCACTCATTTCAAGCGTGGAGACATTCGCCGAAAACCGCCCGCTTGCATCGACTGCAACGGGGGTGGCCGTGCTTACATCTCCATCAATCACGAGGTTTAACTCTTCACGAAGTAAGCTGTTGCCGCGTAGTTCGAAATCCTCGAAATAGGTATTTTTCAGGGAGGTAATTAATGAAATAGGCGCTTTTTGCGCCGCAGGTTTTTGCATATTTTTAGTACTAGGCATCACTTCCCACACCCATGTGGTCCGCGCGGGCATCAAAAACGCGGCGCTACCTTTTGCGCTTAACTTAATTTCGGGTGCGCTGCCATGGCGCGACTCCAGCCGCGCGTTCCCGGTTAAGCCGCGCGCCAAGCCATCCACCAATATTTCATGTTCCGCCGTGTTGAAGGCAACGACCATGCTGCGCTTAGCATCGTTCATCGCGTACACGAGCCCACCCGCTCGGGCGGCATTGCTATGCAAAATCTTAGGCGTGCCCCGCGAGAGTACGTTGTAGGTGCGCCGCAATTGCGCCAACTCGGCGATGGTTTTGTAGAGCGGTGCATCGGTGTCGAAATGATCCCGCCCACCCGAACCCCAGCCTGCCGCAAACATCGCGGCGCGGGTTTCCTTAAAGCCCTGCTCGGTACCGTAGTAAAGCGTGGGAATACCAGGCAGTGTAAACATCGCAGCCAGCGCTTGTTTCAGCCCCGCTTCGCTGCCGTAGGTCATAAAACGATCTACATCGTGGTTATCGATGAAGCTTGGCATCACATGCGGGTTCGCGTGCCGCTTCATCATGTTCTGTATGCGGTGGGCCAATACCGCGCTGGGTTGCCCACGCGCGAACACATCGCCCAAGCTCCCGTAAAGCGGGAAGTTAATCATCGAGGGCAAAATTCGCCGCCCTTTTGCATCGCGCAAATACGCGTCAATTTCTTTCGCGCCCTTGTCCGAGTAGGGTTTATCAATCGCAAAGCCTTCGCCAAACGAGAGAAAGTTTTTTCGCCCTGTTGCGTGTGCGACCCGCTCGATACCAGGTGCCGCGCTATCTTTCGAATGCAAGAAATCTACAAAATAATCGTGCGGCACATAAAACGCGGTATCAATACGAAACGCATCAACCCCGACTTCTTTAATCCAATACCCAAAACTATCCCGAAGCGCGCGTCGCACCACAGGATTTTCCGTATTCAAATCATCTAGGCTCGACATCTGGTGATTGAGCACTTCATTGCGATTTGCGTAGTTCGCAACCGAATTCGTCCAGTGATAAATGCCCGCTGCGCGCTGGGCAGGGTCGCGTGGATCGTTTAAATCAAACGGGGATTGCGAAGGCTTTGTCACCGCGCGCGTGCCTACATTTGGCGTGTAGAACTTCGTAGGATCGCGGCGATCCCACCCGCCTTTGTATTCAAAAAAATTGCCGGTGTGGTTCACCACAATATCTTGCACGAGCACCATCCCGCGCGTGTGCAACCCATCGGACAATCGCTTGTAATCATCCAGCGTGCCCAAATGCGCGTCTACTTTTTTGAAGTGCTCTGCCCAATAGCCGTGATAGCCGGTGTAGTTGATCGAGGGCTCAAACCATTGGTTGGCCACGGGCGGGGTAATCCACACGGCCGTTGCGCCCAAGCCCTTGACGTAATCTAACTTTTGCGTAAGCCCGCGCAAATCGCCGCCATTAAATTTGCCACGATCTCCGGCTTTGAATTCGCCCGCGCCTTGGTCGTTGTTCGTCGCGTCGCCATCGAAAAAGCGATCGGTCATCACGAAGTAAATCACTTGATCCCGCCAATCGGGCGAGGGCACATGCAACTTCAAAGGTTGGCCGTGGGCGAGATAAAGTGCAAAAAGGACCCATATTGCGCCGCAGGTTTTATAAAAATTCTTCATACGACTAATTTCGGGGGAACAACCATCGCCCGCGCCGCATTGGTTTGCTCCGCGCGAAACGCATCCAACGCCACACGCAACGCCTCATCGTGGTGCGCGAGCATCGCCACCGCAAAGAGCGCCGCGTTCGCCGCGCCCGCTTCGCCAATCGCAAACGTAGCCACCGGCACGCCTTTGGGCATTTGCACGATTGAGAGCAATGAATCTTCGCCCCGCAAATATTTGGAAGGTACGGGCACGCCCAACACCGGCACGCTCGTTTTTGCAGCCAACATGCCGGGCAAATGGGCCGCGCCGCCTGCGCCCGCGATGATCGCAGCGAGGCCCCGTCTGCGGGCGCTTTCGGCGTAAGCGAACATTTCATCGGGCATCCGATGGGCGGAGACGACTTGGCATTCGTGGGGCACGGCGAAGCGCGTGAGCATCGCCGAGGCGTGCTGCATAACGTCCCAGTCGCTATTACTGCCCATGACGATGCCAACTTTAATCGGGGTTTGTGCGTTGTCCATAGTTGTGAGATTCCCTTACATCGCGCTGCGATTTAAGCTCAATGCTCCCCTCTCCCTCGGGGAAAGGGGCTGGGGGTGAGGGAATCGAGCCAACTTTTTTTGTTAATCGCTCGATAGTTTAGACTCACACCTATGAAATCTCTCGTTTTCGCTGCACTCATCTTCACCACCCTGGCGCACGCCAACGACACGCTCCTGCGCGACGCGGCAGATGCTTACAAACGCCGCGACGTGGCCCTACTCACTGACATCATCCCGAAAACACGCGGACATGTGCTCGAAGCTTATCCACAATATTGGACGCTGCGCATGAGTTTGGGCGACACACCTGCGGCGCAAATTGAGGCATTTTCCAAGCAATTTTCCGATTCCATCCTCGCGCCGCAATTGCGCGCAGAATGGTTGGTAGAGCAAGCGAAGGCCGTGAAATGGGACGCATGGAACGCAGCGAGCGAGGCTGCGCTCAATATTGATTTAGAAGGCAACGCCGATTTTTATTGCTACCGCGCGCTGTGGCAATTGCGCGAGAAGAAAACGCCCGCCACCCCGCCCGCTGGTTTGTGGGCCGAACGGCTGACGGATGCCTGCGCACAAACCTTCGCCGACTATGCCCGCGCCGATTTAATTAAGCCCGAAGATGTAACGCTACGCTTTCGTTTGGCCGCAGATGGGGCTACGCAATTTGCTATGAAAGAAATCGCCAACGTGTTGCCCGCGGCCACGCGCCCCGACGACGAATGGCTCGCCCGCGTACACGGCACAGCCCTACGCGCGCTGACCAAGCCCACCGTTACCGCCAACAACAAAGAAGCGCTGCTCTTCGCGCTCGGGCGGCTCGCCCGGCAAGACGTGGAGCTCGCCGAAGAAGCGTGGCAAAAAATTCGCAAATCATTTTCTAAGCCCGAGCAAGCCTGGGCCGCGCTGCAACTAGGCGTGTATGGCGCGCGCCAACACAGCGCGTTCGCCATCAAATGGTTTGCCGAAGTAGAAGACGTGCGCGTGGTCGATGCGCAAGCGGCGTGGTGGGTGCGCGCGGCCTTGCGCGCGGGCAATTGGCCGGAAGTATTGCGTGCGACGGATGCCATGAGCGAAGCCGGGCGTAAAGATTTGACCTGGGCCTATTGGCGCGCCCGGGCGCTGGCCGCCACGGGGAAAAGCGAGGAAGCGAAAGCGCTTTTTGCCACGATTAAAGAAGGCTTCAGTTTTTATAACTGGCTCGCCGCCGAAGAGCTCGGCAGCGCGCCACAGAGCGCGAGCCTATTGCCCGAGCCCACGCCCGCGCCCGCGCAAATCGCAGCGTTCGATAGCAACGCCGCCGCCCAACGCGTTGTGGCGCTTTCGAAGATGAATTTGCGCTTGGAAGCCGCGCGCGAATGGGGCCATGCGCTCAGAAATGCCAGCGATATCGAGCTCGCTGCGGGCGCCGCGTGGATGCAAAAAAATAATGTGTGGGATCGCGCAATTGGGGCCGCCGTGCGCACGAAAACCCAACACAACGCTGGGCAACGCTACGTCGTACCCTTTCGCGAATCGCTCTACGCCGCCGCAAAAGAAGAAGGCCTAGAGCCCGCGCTCGTAGCCGCCCTCACGCGCCAAGAAAGCCGCTTTGCGCCCGACGTAATTTCTTCCGCAGGCGCAGTGGGCTTGATGCAATTGATGCCAAACACCGCGAAGTGGGTCGCCAAAAAACTAGACCGCCCCTACGACCGGGCCGCGCTCACCGACCCCGCAGTGAATGCGAAATTCGGCGCGTATTATTTACGCACCGTCATGAACGGGCTCGCTGGCTCCCCCGTAATGGGCCTCGCCGCCTACAACGCCGGCCCCGGCCGGGCCAAAAATTGGCAGGCGAGCCAACCACTAGAAGGCGCGATTTACGCCGAGACGATTTTGTTTAACGAAACGCGGGATTACGTGAAGCAAGTTTTGGTCGGCGCGATGTGGATTGATAAGCTTTCTGCTGGGGGGAAAGGGCAAACTTTGAAAGCTAGGTTGGGGACGATACCGGCGCGTGGGGCTTCGCTGGCGTTGGCGAAGGATACGCCGTAGGGTTTGTTTTGTGGGAATACCTGCGGCGCAGAATGGGTAGTTTTGGGGAGAATTCTCAAAAAAATGACTGTATTACGCCGCAGGTATTTGGTGAATGGCGAGTCCTCCTGGCCCACGCGGACGTTGGATTCTCAATCGCACGAAGGTGGGCAGAGCCTGCCCTTCCTACGAATACTCGAATTTGAAGCGAATTGCATGTCCGATTTCAGCGTGAAGTCTCGTCCCGATGGTTGTAAGCTGTTATCTTGTCAATGCTTTTAGGAATTCAGATGTTTCAAAGTTTTCAGTTAGTCGGCCTTGACTCCGAAGAGTTCCAAGGCTTATTCAATCTTTCCGACGTGCAATTGAAGGAGCACTCCGCGCGTCGGTGCTTCGCCATCGATAATCCTGGTTACCCATGCCGGATAAGTCTCAAGGATGCGCGTATTGGCGAGGAGCTGCTGCTACTACCGTATCTTCATCAACCAGCGGATTCTCCCTACCGCGCATCTGGGCCCATATACATCCGGCGCGGCGCTCGACAAACAAGACTTGCTGTCGGTGAGGTATCAACCTATGTGACAAGCAGGCTTATCTCTGTGCGCGCCTACGATGCCCAGCACATGATCGTAGCGGCGAGCGTTTGCGAAGGCCCCGTCGTTGCGCCAGAGATCGAGGAGTATTTTCGCCGAAGCGATGTGGCATACATCCATCTACACAATGCGAAACGTGGGTGTTTTTCTTGCCAAGTCATTCGGGCTGAGTGAGCATCGCGGGTGCACTGCAGACGCGAAGCGGCTGGATTACATTCGACGCGACGAACTGGTTGTCGCCTACGGTGAATGGTGCGCAAAAAAGCGTTGCACACCCTACGGAATGTGCATTCAGTTTGACGTTCTAGCCAGCGTAGCCAGCGTAGGGTGCGCACCGCTGTTGTGCGCACCGCTGTTGTGCGCACCGCAGACGCGAAGCGGCTGGATTACATTCGACGCGACGAACTGGTTGTCGCCTACGGTGAATGGTGCGCAAAAAAGCGTTGCATACCCTACGGAATGTGCATTCAGTTTGACGTTCTAGGCTAAGGTTCTCCCCCGCGCGCCGCATTACAACAAAAATACCTGCGGCGCAAAACAAGCCTTTTTTCAAACTTATCTCCTGAAAAATCGCGCTTCCGCGTCTGCCCTAAAATGCGCTAATGAACATTACATTATTTGGCGGCTCCGGCTTTGTGGGCCACGCGCTTGCGGAACGCCATGCACGTTCATTCGCACACGTTCTGAGCACCAGCTAAAAATCTCACAAGAAATTCACTAACCATAATCAACGGTTAATTACGGCTAATCGCATCATGCTATGATGCGATTATGACTACAATCGCATCAAAATGGGTTTGGCAAGTAGCTGACTTCCCGCGTTTTATCATCGACCGTGAGCGGGTTGCGCCTGCACTTTTGCGTGCGCGCCAGGCAGCGGGCGAAATACGGGGCGCGCTCGGCGCGGTCGATCAAACAATCGCGCGGCAACTGGCGTTGTCGTCATTGAGCAGCGAAGTGATAGCCTCCTCGGCCATTGAGGGGGTTACGTTTGATGTGTCGTCCGTGCGCTCGTCGGCTGCGCGTCGGCTCGGTTTACCGCCGGAGGATAATCAGCGCGGCAATCGAAGTATTGACGCGGCAATTGAGGTGCTCGCCTGCGCAGTCGAGCAATTCGATCAGCCGATACGCACCTCCACTTTACTGGGTTGGCATCGCACTTATTTTCCAGAAGGGGATGGAGTTTTGACTGCTGTTTCCGCTGGGAAACTGCGCCGGACCACCGATGATCCTATGCAAATTGTGAGCGGACTGGGCACACGCCAACGCGTTCACTACCTTGCGCCTCCGGCCCGCGAGGTCAGGGCCATGTTGAACGCGCTCTTGACTTGGTACAACGACGATTCGTTAAACACTGATGGCATCGAGCGGGCCGCTATCGTCCACGCTTGGTTTGAAATCATTCACCCTTTTGTAGATGGCAATGGCCGCGTAGGCCGCACGCTCGTTGACCATGCGCTGGCCCGTGACGCGGGCTCGCCCGAGCGGTTGGTCTCAGTGTCGGCGCAATTGTTGGCGAACAAAGATGATTACTACCGAGAGCTTGAGCGGGCTTCAATCGGGCTTAACCTTAGCGCGTGGATCGAATGGTTTGCAAATCAAGTCAGAGATGCGTACGCTGCCTCTCGGCAAGGCTTGCAGGCTTCGTTGGACGTGGCCATTTTTTGGGCGAAGCGGGATCATGGCCGTGGGCTAAGCGAGCGGCAACATAAAGCCCTGCGTGCGCTGCTGGATGCGGGGCCCGGCGGATTCGAAGGCGGCATGACTACGCGTAAATACGTAAGCCTTACGCGCTGCTCCTTGCCCACGGCCAGTCGGGATCTATCGGAAATGGCGCAGCAAGTGAACGATCGACCGCCCTTGATTGCGCAGATCGGCCTGGGCCGCAGCACAAGGTACTACCCGAATATCGACGGTTGGATTCCCCAGGCGGCTGCGGCGCTGTAATGTTTCATCCCGGCCCGTTGTCGGAACGAATTGGCTTGCAGCATTTTGTGAGGAAGGAGGGCTACCCGCTCTACCCACTGCAAATCGCCGTCACTTAAAAACCACCAAATACCTGCGGCGCAAACCAAGCCATTTTTCGCGCTTATCTCCCGAAAAATCGCGCTTCCGCGTCTGCCCTAAAATGCGTTAATGAACATTACATTATTTGGCGGCTCCGGCTTTGTGGGCCACGCGCTTGCGGCGCAATTGGCGAACGCGGGACACAGCGTGCTCATCCCTACGCGCACGCGCGAACACGCGAAGGTGGCGGCGATGTTACCTAACGTGCGCGTGGAAGAAACTAAAACGCTGGATGACGCGACGCTTACGCGGCTCATTTCAGGCGCGGATGCAGTCATCAATTTGGTCGGCATCTTGCATGAGCGCAAGGCGGGTGATTTTGAGCGGGTGTATTGCGGGCTTACGCAGCGGATTTTGAGTGCGTGTAACGCGGCAGGCGTGAAGCGCTATTTGCACATGAGCGCGCTCGGCGCGGCCGCCGATGGGCCTTCAAATTACCAACAAGCGCGCGGGCGAGCCGAGGCGATTGTGCGGCAATCGAATCTGCAGTGGACACTATTTGCGCCTTCGGTGATCTTCGGCCAAGGCGATTCGTTTTTGACGATGTTTGGCAAAGTGCTCTCGGCTTTGCCACCGTTTTTACCGATGGTGATGCCCCGCGCGGGGGCACGCTTTCAGCCCGTGTGGGTGCAAGATGTAGCCAGGGCCTTTGTTGCCGCACTCACCCACGCGGAGGCGATTGGCCAACGCTACGAATTGGTCGGGCCCGATGTGATGACCTTGCGCGAGCTCGTGCAACACGTCGGCGCGCGCTTTGGCCGCAGCCCGATGGTGATTTCTACCCCGCCACCTTTTTCTACGCTGCAAGCCTTCGCGCTTGAGTTCGCCCCTGGCGGCCCACTCATGAGCCGGGATAATCTGCGCTCGATGAGTGTGGATAATGTTTCGAGCGAAGCCTGGCCTGCGTTTATCGGGCAGCCGGCAGCAAAACTCGCGGCGATTACGCCCACGTATTTGGGCGATCTAACCGATGCGTATGCGCGCTATCGGAAAACGTAAATTGCGTTAAATACCTGCGGCGCAAAAACGGTATTTTTCAGACGATATCTCCCGAAAATTGCCGTTTTTACGCCGTAGGTAGCGGCTAATTTGTTTAAACAACCGTGAGCTTCGCAAACTTCAAATCCAAAAGCTTCATCCCCGCGTCGCGGAAATTAACTTGCACGCGGGCATCGCCGCCACGCCCTTCGGCGTTCACAATCACGCCCGCGCCAAACTTCGCGTGGAGTACGTTTTGCCCAATGCGATAGCCCGAGTCAGTGCCCGATGTTTTTTGCGCGGCAGGCGCAGCGACGGTCGCCGCAGATTTTCCGCCATAGCCCGAGGTTTCGTAATCGGCCGAGGCAAAAGCCCGCGGCTTGGGCGAGAGCCATTGCAGCAAGCCTTCGGGGATTTCATCTAAAAAACGCGAGGCAATGTTGTAGCGCGTTTGCCCGTGCATCATGCGCATTTGTGTGTGTGTAATCGAGAGCTTTTTTCGCGCGCGGGTAATCGCCACGTACATCAGGCGCCGCTCTTCTTCTACGCCGCTATCTTCCTTGAGCGAATTATCGTGCGGGAATAAACCTTCTTCTAGGCCAGTTATAAATACGTGATCGAACTCCAACCCTTTTGCCGCGTGCACCGTCATCATCTGCACAGCGGGCTTGCCTTCTGCAGCTTGCGTATCGCCCGCTTCGAGCGCGGCATGGGTTAAAAAATCAATAAGCGGATCGCCGCTCACCGTGCCGTCTTCTTCCATGGTGGAAATCACGCCACCGGCTTCGCGCATGAAATTATCGGCAGCGGTAACCAACTCTTTTAAGTTGTCCACGCGATCTTGGCCATCTTTTTCTGCGGTGTAGTGCGCAATCAAACCGGATGCCTCAATCATGTGGTCCATCACCTCCGGCAAGGGCAGCCCTTTCGTTGCCGCGCGCATGGATTCGATCATCCGCACGAACGCCCCGATGCTCTCTTTCGCTTTACCGCCGCCCGCGCCGCCGCAGGCCGCTTGCCAAAGGGTAACACCTGCCATTTGCGACGTTTCTTGCAGCGTTTCGAGCGTGCGCGCGCCAATGCCCCGCGCGGGGAAGTTGATGACGCGCAGCAACGCGCCGTCGTCGTCTTGATTGGCAATCAGCCGTAAATACGCCAGCGCATTTTTCACTTCCGCCCGCTCAAAAAAGCGCAAGCCGCCATACACCTTGTACGGCATCCGAGCATTAAAAAGCGCGTGCTCCAACACCCGCGATTGGGCGTTAGAGCGATACAAAATCGCAATCTCAGAGGCGAGCACACCTTCGTTCACCGCTTGCTTCGCGCAATCAACGATGAACTGCGCCTCTTCGGCATCGGAGTAGGCCAAGAAGCCGCGAATCTTCTCGCCCTTACCCGCGTCCGTCCACAAATTTTTACCCAAGCGCCCGTTGTTGTTGTCGATGAGCGCGTTGGCCGCATCCAAAATATTGCCGTAACTACGGTAGTTTTGCTCGAGCTTAATCAACTTCACCGGCGCGAAATCTTTCTCGAACGCGAGCATGTTGCCTACTTTTGCCCCGCGAAAGGCGTATATGGACTGATCGTCATCTCCAACACCAAACACGCTCGCGCGCGGCCCAGCGATGAGCCGTAGCCATTTGTATTGCAGCGAGTTGGTATCTTGAAATTCATCAATCAACACATCAGAAAAGCGCCGCTGGTAATGTTCACGAAGGGGCTCGTTGCGCAGCAACACTTCATAGGTGCGCAACAACAGCTCGGAGAAATCCACCACGCCCTCGCGTTGGCACGCTTGCTCATAGAGCGCGTAATACTCCACTTGCCGCTTAGAGAATTCATCGAACGCTTCTACTGCCGCCGCGCGCAAGCCTTCTTCTTTGGCGCTAGAGATAAACCACTGAAATTGCTTCGGTGGAAATTTTTCGTCGTCCACATTGTTGGCTTTGAACAAGCGCTTGATAAGCGAGAGCTGGTCTTGCGTATCCAATATTTGAAATACCTGCGGCAAATTGGCTTCCCGATAATGGGTGCGCAAAAAGCGATTACACAGCCCGTGAAACGTACCCACCCACATGCCGCGCGTGTTAATCGGCATCATCGCACTCAAGCGGTGCAGCATTTCTTTTGCCGCCTTGTTGGTAAACGTAACGGCCAAGATACTCATCGGGCTGGCCTGCGCGGTTTGGATGCGCCAGGCAATGCGCGTGGTGAGCACCTTTGTTTTGCCGCTACCTGCGCCCGCGAGGATCATGGCGTTGCCCTCGGGCAGGGTCACCGCTTCTAGTTGTGGCGGGTTCAGTGTTTTTAATAATGGGTTCATCGATGGATTATAGAAAGTGCGAGCCGTGCGGCGGTCGTAGGTGTAAATACCTGCGGCGTAAAAACAGTTCCTTTTGAAGATTATCTCCCGCAAAAGCAGTGCTTTTCGCGCATCTGCGTGTGTGGAGAAAAAATCTATAATCCGTGTATTCCCCCGCAACCCACGCTTCCGTGAACGCCACCACGGCCATTGGCCCCTTCGTTTTAAAAAATCGCTTTTTCGTAGCGCCGATGGCAGGGGTGACGGATCGGCCATTTCGCAAGCTTTGTAAAAAGTTAGGCGCGGGGTATGCGGTGAGTGAGATGGTGGCCTCGAAGCCAGAGTTGTGGCAAACGCCCAAATCATTGCGTAGGCTCGATCACACCGGCGAAGTGGAGCCTATTTCCGTGCAAATCGCGGGCTCCGATCCGCAGATGATGGCGGAAGCCGCACGCTTTAATATTGAAAAGGGTGCGCAGATTATTGACATCAACATGGGCTGCCCAGCAAAGAAGGTATGTAACGTAGCTGCGGGCTCTGCGCTCTTAAAAGATGAGCCCTTGGTTGCGCGGATTTTAGAAGCGGTGCTGAACGCTGCCCGTGAGACGAATACACCCGTTACGCTAAAAACTCGCACCGGCTGGGACCCTGAACACAAAAACGCGCTCACCATTGCCAAGCTCGCCGAAAACATCGGCATCGCCGCGCTTACCCTGCACGGGCGCACCCGCGCCTGCGCCTACACCGGCCAAGCGGAATACGCGACGATTGCGGAAGTGAAAAAAAATATTTCTATTCCGGTCATAGCAAACGGGGATATCGATTCACCCGAAAAAGCAAAATTTGTTTTGGATATGACAGGCGCGGACGCGGTGATGATCGGCCGCGCAGCACAAGGCCGCCCGTGGATTTTTCAAGAAGCAGAATATTTTTTGCAACATGGCGAGCGCCCACTAGCGCCGCAAGTATTGCAAGTGAAAGCATGGTTGTTAGAGCATTTGGAAGAACACTACTCGCTCTACGGAGAAATGACTGGCATGCGCACGGCGCGAAAACACATCGGCTGGTACGTGCGGGCATTGCCAGGGGGCGAAATTTTCCGCGATGAAATGAATTTATTAAATTCAACGCGCGAACAATTCGCTGCCGTCGCAAATTTTTTCGATACACTGCGCGCCCAGCACGAAATTTTGCCGCCTCCACTTGAGAACGAAGCGTATGATTGCGCTTCTGAGATAGGCGTGGCTTAACACTTAAAAAAAATAAAACTATGAAACCTGTAAAACTTAATGGAATACACGCGATTGCCGATGCAATAGATCATTCGCTGGAAGAATTCTTCAACGTGCTTGATGGTGAACCGGCCTCAAATTTGCACGACATGGTGGTGAGCAGCGTAGAGAAATCATTACTTGCAAACATTATGGTGCGCACCAAAGGTAACCAAAGCCAAGCCTCTGAGATGTTAGGCATTACCCGCAGCACGCTGCGCGCCAAGCTCGAAAAATACAAGCTACGATAAATTTATGCGACACGCCCTGCTTTCTGTTTCCGATAAGCGGGGCGTTGTAGCCTTCGCACAAACACTACAAACGCTAGGCTTCACGCTGCTCTCCACAGGGGGCACCGCTAAAGTGCTGCGGGAGGCGGGTCTGTACATTGTAGAAGTAGGCGACTACACCGGCTTTCCCGAAATGTTGGATGGGCGCGTAAAGACGCTGCATCCGAAAGAGCATGGTGGCATTCTTGCGCTGCGCGACGATGCTGCCCATATGAAAGCAATTGCTGCAGCGAATATTCCGACCATTGATTTGGTCGTCGTGAATTTGTATCCGTTTCGTGAAACGGTGGCAAAGCCCGATTGCACGCTTGAAGAGGCGATTGAAAACATCGATATCGGTGGGCCTACGATGGTGCGCGCGGCGGCAAAAAATTATCAAAGCGTGGCGATTGTGGTGGACCCCGATGACTACGCGTCCTTAAGCCATGAGCTCACCGCAAACGCGGGCATGCTTCACCACGCTACGCGGTTCGCTCTCGCGCGCAAAGCGTTCTCACATACCGCTGCCTACGATGGCGCAATTTCAAACTGGCTTACCGCACGCGACGCGGACAATAAAGCGGGTGATTACCCAGATCAGTTCAACGTGAGTTTTGCGAAAATGCAGGCGCTCCGTTACGGTGAAAACCCACATCAATCTGCGGCGTTTTATCGTGAGATGCCCGGGGTGCCCGGCTCGATTGCAGCGGCGAAGCAGCTACAAGGCAAAGCGCTTTCGTACAACAATATTGCGGATGCGGATGCGGCGTGGGAGTGCGTGAAATCGTTCCCTGAAAACATTGCGTGTGTAATCGTAAAGCACGCGAATCCGTGCGGCGTGGCGATCGCGGCGAATACCCTTGAAGCTTACAAAAAAGCCTTCGCGTGCGATCCAACCTCCGCTTTTGGCGGCATCATCGCGTTTAACCATGAAGTGGACGCCGCCACGGCTGAAGCTGTAAGCGCGCAATTTTTAGAAGTATTGATTGCGCCTACCTATTCAGCGGAAGCGAAAGCGCTGCTCACAAAAAAAGTGAATGTGCGAGTGTTAGAAATTGCGCTCAATGCTTGCGGCGAAAATGCGTACGATTTGAAGCGTGTAGGCGGCGGTATTTTGGTGCAATCTCCGGACTCACATACGCTTACAAAAACCGATTTAACCTGCGTAACAAGCAAAGCGCCAAGCGCGCAGCAACTCGACGATTTAATTTTTGTTTGGCGCGTAGCGAAATTCGTTAAGAGCAACGCCATTGTGTTTGCGAAAAATGGCGCCACCGTAGGGATAGGCGCTGGGCAGATGAGCCGATTGGATTCTGCGCGCATCGCTGGCATTAAAGCGCAACATGCAGGCTTATCGCTGCTGGGCAGCGTGGTGGCATCGGATGCTTTTTTTCCGTTCCGCGATGGCCTCGATGTGATCGCCGACGCGGGTGCCGTGGCCGTGATTCAGCCCGGCGGGAGCATGCGCGATGCTGAAATCATCGCCGCTGCGAATGAACGTGGCGTTGCGATGGTGGTGACGGGTGTAAGGCACTTTCGTCACTGAATTGGTTGTCGTTTACAGCGCAGACACACGCAACATTTCCTAAATTTAGAACACGTAAAATGCCCAATATGAAAAAAGCGCTTTTTGTT
>JANMDS010000236.1:0-4435 GCA_031376405.1 Betaproteobacteria bacterium | reverse complement strand
CCGTTTTTTCATGCGCTTCCATAACGCCGATCAGAAAATCCTCTGTACCTTTGTCGTCGGCTTTGCCTGCTAACTCTACGGCTCCGCTCCGCAGCCCCACCACAATCGCCTCGTGGGCTTTAAGCAAGCTTGCGATCATTTTCTGCGCACTGGCTTCGTCACCTGCGGTATCGTCAATTGTCGCCGCTTTGGCAAACACCGCAAGTCGCGTGGCGGGCTTACCATCCAGGGTGCGAATCCGTTCTGCAATCTCATCGACTTGATTGTTTAGCGCCTCGTATTGGTCGCCGAACAACGCGTGCAGTGGACCGAAGTTCGGGCCCACAACATTCCAGTGTGCACCGCGCGTGGCTTGCGTAAGCGCGATTTCGTTGGCAAGCAATTCGGCCAACGCGGCAATTACTTTTTTACGGCTCACATCAGAAATACCCAGGTTAGATTTCATCGTTTCATGCCTTTCGTCAATTAAATCACAACTATGCTGCAAGTTTTAAAACAGTTTGCGATCCTTCGCTGCTGCGCATCAGGTAATCAAACGCGCCCAGTGCCGCTTTCGCGCCATCTCCGGTGGCGATAATGATTTGCTTGAACGGCACTGTGGTTACATCGCCCGCGGCGAACACACCGGGGGCAGACGTTTCTCCTTTAACGCCCACTTTAATTTCACCGTGCTGACTCAACGCCACTGTTCCCTTTAGCCAATCTGTATTTGGGAGCAGACCAATTTGCACAAAAATGCCTTCGAGTACCAACGCGTGGGCTAAGCCAGTTTCCCGCGCCCTGAAGGTGAGCCCAGTTACTTTGCCGTTCGCGCCGAGCACTTCCGTGGTCTGGGCGTTAGCGATAATCGTCACATTCCTTAAGCTTTCAAGCTTGCGCTGAAGCACGGCATCGGCTCGCAGCGTTGGCGCGAACTCAAGTAAGGTAACGTGGCTCACAATCCCCGCCAAATCAATCGCAGCTTCCACGCCGGAGTTGCCACCACCCACTACGGCCACACGCTTGCCTTTAAAGAGCGGCCCATCGCAGTGCGGGCAGTAGGCCACACCTTTGTTGCGATACTCGTGCTCGCCCGGCACATTCATTTCGCGCCAGCGTGCGCCGGTAGAGATCAACACTGTTTTTGCGTGCAAAATCGCACCATTTTCTAGCTCAACTTGATGGACTGAGCCGGGGATCAGTCTTTTGGCACGCTGTAAATTCATAATGTCGACATCATAGGCGCGAACGTGTTGCTCAAGCGCTTGTGCAAACTTTGGGCCTTCTGTTTCTTTAACTGAAACGAAGTTCTCAATCGCAAGCGTATCGAGTGTTTGTCCGCCAAAGCGCTCAGCCACCACACCGGTGCGAATGCCCTTGCGGGCTGCATAAATCGAGGCGGCTGCGCCTGCTGGACCACCGCCGATAATGAGCATATCGAACACCTTTTTCGCGTTCAACTTTTCCGCCGTGCGCAGCGACGAGCTGGTATCGAGCTTAGCGAGAATTTCTTCCAAACTCATTCGGCCCTGGCCAAACATCTGCCCGTTTAAGTAGATCGTGGGAACAGCCAATATTTGACGCTGCGTAACTTCTGCTTGGTAAAGCGCCCCATCGATCATGGTGTGTGAAATGTTTGAATTGAGCACAGCCATTGCATTCAGAGCTTGCACGATGTCTGGGCAGTTTTGGCACGAGAGCGAAATGTACGTTGCGAAAGCCAGCGGAGAAGATAGGGTGTGAATCTGCGCCGCGGATTCTTCTGTAATTTTTGGTGCCACGCCGCCGGTTTGAAGTAACGCAAGAATAAGCGAGGTGAATTCGTGCCCCATCGGAATGCCCGCGAATCGAATCCGCGCTCGCTCGCCCACAGATCGCAACGCAAACGAAGGACACCGCACCGACCTATCCGTTTCATCTACGATGTGTACTTGATCGCTGAGCGCGGAAATTTCCGCGAGTAAACCAGCTAACTCCTGAGATTTAGCACTGGTATCAAGCGCTTGCACAATTTCGATAGGGCGTGACAGCCGCTGCAGCAGAGTTTGCAATTGGGTTTTGAGTGCGACATCTAACATGTGAGTTCACTTTTTTGTTCAATAAAAATTTATCTGCTGCAGCGAGCGCTGCACAACCGCGCGCACCCGCTGGGACAGCGAAATTTAAATCTTGCCAACTAAATCAAGTGACGGCTTCAAAGTCGCCTCGCCCGGGGTCCACTTCGCGGGGCACACCTCGCCCGGATGTGCGGCCACATATTGCGCGGCTACCACTTTGCGTAGGAGCTCTTTTGCGTCGCGACCAATGCCATCGTCGTGAACTTCGTAGAGCTTGATCTGCCCTTCAGGGTTGACTAAAAATGTGCCACGCAACGCCAAGCCTGCCTCCTCTACCATCACGCCGAAATTGCGCGTGAGCGTACCGGTGGGGTCACCAATGAGTGGGTAGGTGACTTTCTTAATCGTATCCGAAGTGTCGTGCCAGGCTTTATGGGTGAAATGGGTATCCGTCGATACGCCATAGACTTCAACGCCAAGCGACCGGAAGGTGTCGTAATGATCGGCCACATCGCCCAATTCGGTTGGACACACAAAGGTGAAATCCGCTGGGTAAAAGTAAAAAATTGCCCATTTACCCTTAATGGTGTCGTGCGAGATGGGGATGAATTTACCGTTCTGATACGCGGTTGCGGAAAAAGGCTTTACGTGGGTATTGATGAGTGACCTGTTGCATTTGCTTTGAGTAATGAAGAAACATTTGGCGTGTGCTGCACTTACTGCCTGAAATGAAGTTTCTAGGATTGACAATCAGCTGTAAAACGGTTTATTCTTATATCTCTTATCGTTTTTATCACTTTAAATGGCAAATCTCCCGACGCTCGCGCAGCTCCGGCATCTCATCGCCCTGCAAGATTCGCTCAACTTCAGCCGCGCCGCGGAGCGCACGTTCATCACCCAAAGCACGCTTTCGGCGAGTATCCGTGAGTTGGAGTCCGCGCTGGAAGGGCATCTGGTAGAGCGGGATAAGCGCAATGTGGCGTTCACCGATTTAGGCGCAGAAGTGGCTCAGCGCGCGCGCCAAATCCTGGCCGATGCGACTGATATGGTAGAGCTTTGCCAGCGCGCAGCTAAGCCTTTTACTGGACGTTTGCGGCTCTCCGCAATCCCTACGATTGCGCCGTTTGTTTTCCCAAAACTTTTACCTGCACTACGAAAAAAGTATCCCGCGTTGCTGTGCTTTTTGCGGGAGGATCAAACCCTTACATTACTCGAAAAACTTCGCCACGCCGAGATCGATATTGGTATTTTTGCACTCCCATTCGCAGTGCCCGATGCATTGGAGACGCTTCCGATCGCCGACGATCCGTTTGTGTTTGTCAGCGCCGCGCCCACATCGCCCAGCGTCCGAGCGCAGGCAGTAACCAAACTTGAAGAAGAGCAGCTTTTACTGTTGGAAGATGGCCATTGTTTGCGCGAACACGCCATCAGCGCCTGCCATATTTCTGGCGATGCGCAAATGCGTACGCTGGCTGCCACCAGCCTACCCACGTTGGTGCAAATGGTGGAGTCTGGTTTGGGTAGTACGCTCTTGCCGCAGCTTGCGGTGAGCGGTGGCTTGCTCGCAGGGCGAGCGCTTCACGTGCGCGCGCTCACGCCTCGGCCGCCTGCACGCAAGCTGGCGTTGGTATTTCGAAAAACCACATCGCGCCGAAATGAAATCGCACTCTTACGGGCGCTGTTAGTGAAGCAACTTACCGTCATCAAGTAAATCTTTTGTGCGCTTCGCGACCAAAAGCATCCCTTTTCGAGAGATAAATCCTCAAACCGCTCCAATTTGCGCCGCAGGTATTGTGGATTTTTAGGTTTTTGTGTTTGCCGTGCATCGGATATTACGAAAACAGCGCTTCGCGAGCGCATAATGGATGCATGAAATCACGCCACTCAACCGCCTCACAACGCATTGCCACGCAAGCGTTGGAACTCTCCATCGCTGCGCCCCAAGTGGTCGCGCAACGGCTTTTACAAATGGGCAATGCCGGTTTTCTCCCTACCGCTGCCGATCAACGCGAGTTCAAACAAATGGGGAACGAGAAAGTGCAAGCGTTTTTTGAGTCCTGGGGCGCGATGTGGTCTGCTACGTTGAAGGCGCAAATGCAGTTTGCACAACGTTTGCCAAGCGCTACGATGTCCGCAGCCTTGGGCCGTCCGCAATCGGTTGTTTCCGCGATCAACGCGTTTTCCAATTCTGGCGCAAACGTAGTCGCCGCCGGGCTCTCACCCGTTCACGCCAAAGCCGTATCCAATGCAAAACGCTTAAGTGCAGGCAAGAAACGTTAAAAACCTGCGGCGTAAAACCGGTGCTTTTTAGAACTTAACTCCTTAAAAATCGCACTTTGTGAATACCTAGCGTGCTACACTGCGTCGCTTCGGAGTGGTGGCAGAGTGGTCGAATGTAC
>JANMDS010000514.1:0-4925 GCA_031376405.1 Betaproteobacteria bacterium | reverse complement strand
GGCATGTCCAAATTGCGAGCTAAACAACTTGATTTATGAGAAACGAACACATTAAGCCGTAACCCGTTTTCAATAGCAATGCGCGCGCTCACCCGGGCAGCCAACCGCAAGCGTGTGCAGACTAACGCGGCATTTAGTCGGTCGGTCACTCACTCTGGAGAAGCTCCAAATAACAGCATTTTTTTGGGAGATATCTGCTGAAAACTGCCGTTTTTGCGCCGCAGGTTTTGACGCAACTAACGCGCGGGCTACTTTCGGTGGCTACCGAGGGAATTGTTTCGGTGACCACGTCAATCTTGACGCACTACGGTTGGCGCAAGTCGGACTTTGCGGAAATTTCCGATTAAACATTGTGCGTTTTCGAAAAATGGCAACTTTCAGCTATTTTGTTATTGCGAATCATTCTCATTCGTGTACACTTTCCGTTATGCATTTGAACCTATTGCTTAACCGAATCCGACAGGAAATCGAGTTAATCGAGCGCCAACATAAAGTGACTGAATAATGAAACGCAACGAAACTTCTCTCCTTCCTCTGGGCGCGCTACTCCTCGGCCTTTCTGGCTCAGCAGTGGCGCAAACTACGCCGACGCAGCCAGCACCGGGCGTTGTGGCCGAGCAAAAGCAAAGCATTGACCCGATTACGATTACTGGCGCAAACGAAGCCCCCAAAAGCTACCAGCCAGGCATCACAAGTGTGGGCAAAGTGCCCGCACTGCCTAAAGACATTCCACAGTCGCTCACGATCATCACCAATAAGCTCATGACCGATCAGGGGCAAGATACCGTGAAAGGCGCGCTGCAAAACGTGCCAGGTATTACCTTCGAAGCCGGTGAGGGCGGACGTATTGGGGACAATATCCGGCTGCGTGGTTTTACGGTTGCGGGAGACATCTACTCCGACGGAATGCGCGACATTGCGCAGTACAACCGGGATACGTTTAATGTCGAGCGCATCGAAGTGTTACGGGGCTCCGCATCGATGCTGTTTGGACGTGGCTCCACCGGCGGCATCGTGAATCAAGTTAGCAAAGTCCCCACAACTTTCGGACGCAATGAGCTCAGTGTTACTGCCGGCTCGGATCGATATCTGCGCGCAGTGGGCGATTTCAGCATCAAGGCTGGGGAAGATGCGGGCTTGCGCGCGAGCGTAATGCTCACCGAGGGCGAGGGCCGTGCGGGCGAAGCGAGCACGCAACGGCGTGGCGGCGCGCTCGACTACCGGCTCGGAATTGGTACGACCGACGAGTTTCTCTTCAGTGCGTACCATTTGCATTACAACGATAAGCCCGACTACGGTTTCGGCTGGCTCGAATCCCGACCCGCACCAGCGCCATCGAATAAAAAATGGTACGGCGTGGACTCCGACTATCAAAAAGATAGCGCCGACGTTTTCACCGTGGCCCACACCCACCGTTTTCAAAATGGCGACACGCTAAAAACCACGTTGCGTGATGGCCGATATGAACGAGATTTATGGGCGACAACGGCGCGCTTCGCAACCGGCACGACGCTTGCCAACTTGAACAACGCGACGGTCGTGACGCGGGGCAACCAAACCCGCGCTGGCGCTGAACACCATACGTTTGTGCAGTCCGATTTCGTCACCAAACAACAATGGTTCGGCATGAAAAACGAGCTCTTAGTAGGCGCAGAAGTAGCGCGCGAACGTTCCTCGCGCGACGCTTACACCAGCACACCGATTAAACCGAACACCGTATTTGGGGAACCGAGCCACACAGGCGTGGTGGACACACGGGTACGCACGTTTGCCAACACCTTCATCGCCGAAACGATGGGGGTGTATGCGCAGAACACACTGAATATTACGGAGCAATTTAAGCTCGTCTCAGGTCTGCGTTTTGATCGATTCGAAGGGGACTACTTCCGCTCCGTGGGCGGGCCACTCGCACGTCGGGATTCGTTGTTGAGCAAGCGCGCAGGCGCGATGTATCAGCCCGACGAATACACCAACTACTACATCACTTACAGCACGTCCTTCAACACCTCAGGCGATCTCTATCAGTACGACCCCACCAGCGCAAACACGCCTGCCGAAAGCGCGCGCAATGTTGAATTCGGTGTGAAAAAAGACTGGTTTGGCGGTGATCTTTCCCTACGCACCTCCATCTCGCGCTCTGAAAAATTAAACGAACGCAGCACCGATACCGAAACCGTTCCTGGCGGCACTGGTTTCTTGCTTTCCGGCAAAAGACACACCGACGCGTTCGAGCTAGAAGCTGCCGGTCGCATTACGCCAAATTGGGAAATATTCGCTGGCTTTGTATTGAGCCACGCTGAAATTGACAAAGCGGGCTCGAGCCCGACGAGCCAGTTAACAGTCGGCCTAAACCCAGGGCTCACGCCCACACGCCAGAGCAATTTGTGGACCACCTATCAATTCACACCGCAATGGCGGCTAGGCGGCGGCTTCGTGGCGGTGAGCCAGAACAAACCTGCCGCAGCAGAAACCACCACCAACCGCGCACCTGGCTACCTAAAATGGGATGGCTTGGTTGAGTATCAATTCAACGCCCAAAACACGCTGCGATTAAATCTTGAAAATATCGGCGATAAGGTTTATTACAGCTCGCTCTACCGAGGGCATGCGGTGCCCGGCACGGCGCGCACTGCTCGGCTCACGTGGAACACCAAATTTTGAATGTTGCAATAATCCAAAACGTACTGAGCGCCGACGAGCTGAAAACGCTGTCGGCTTTGCTTAGCCAAGCCCGCTGGGAAAGCGGGGGCGTCACAGCAGGCGATCAAAGCGCGCAAGTAAAACGAAACCAGCAGCTACCCGAAACAGCGCCCCAGATGGCACAGGCGCGGAACATTGTTTCGCAAGCACTTGCACGGCATCCCCAATTCGTCGCACGCGCGCTGCCAAAAACAGTATTTCCGCCACTTTTTAATCGCTATAGCGGCGAAAGCAATTTTTTTGGTAATCACATCGATAACGCAGTGCGTACGTACGCTCTCACCGCAAAGCACGTGCGCACCGATTTGTCCGCTACGCTTTTTCTAAGCGCGCCCACAAGCTACGACGGTGGTGAACTTATTATCGAAGATGGCGTGGGCGGTCGCAGCTTTAAATGTGCGGCGGGCGACTTGCTGCTCTATAGCGCCACGAGCGTACATCGGGTAGCGCCCGTCACCCGCGGCGAAAGGCTGGCTTCGTTTTTCTGGATTGAAAGCATGATCCGCCGCGATGACCAGCGCATGCTCCTTCACGAAATGGATATGGCCATCCTCGCTTTGCGCCAGCGCGAGGGCGACAACGCCGAGACGATTCGGTTAACGGGTTGCTACCATAACCTGCTGCGGATGTGGGCCGACGTAGGCGCTTAGCGCCAATGAAGCGTCCCAAACTAGGCTGGTAATTTCTGAGGAGATAATTATCATAACGTGCTCATTTTGCGCCGCAGGTATGATGTGCAACACACCTACCTTTAACTCCTCAATCATGTATCGCATCCTCATTCGCCTGCTCGCGATCTTGGCATTTGCACTGAGCAGCACGCTCAGCTTCGCAAAAGAACTCCTACCCATTTTCGATGCCCACATGCATTACAACGTGGAGGCGTGGGATTACCTGCCGCCGGACAAGTTATTCGCTTTGTTTAAAGCGAATAACGTAACAACGGTGCTGGCCAATTCCCGCCCAAACGAAGGCTCTTGGAGCTTGCTTAAGCACAAGCAAAGTGCCGTGGCGATTGTGCCGTTTGTGCGCGTATACCGAGACCGGGACGATTACGGCAATTGGTTTACCAAACCCGAGGTGTACACCCATATCGTAGCCGAGCTTGATCGGGAGCCGCGGGCAAAAGGCATTGGGGAATTTCACTTAAGCGGTGAGCAAGGCGCGCACGCAGGGGTTGAAAAAATTGTAAATCTTGCGCAGTCACGCGGGCTTTGGCTGCACGCGCATGTGGACGACGTTGCACTCAAACATATTTTAAAAATTGCGCCGAATGCAAAAGTAATTTGGGCGCATACTGGTTTCACCACACCGCTCGATATCGTGACAGATGTTTTCAAAAGACACCCCAATGTGGTGGGTGAGCTCTCGTATCGGTGGGATGTTGCAGGCTCGGGCACGCTCAACCCCGCGTGGAAAAACGTGTTCATGCAATTTCCGGATCGGTTCGTGGTGGGCTCGGATACGTGGGTGAACCAGCGCTGGGAAGGTTACGCCGAAACGATGCGGCAATACCGCGCGTGGCTCGCAGAATTACCCATCGAAATGGCCAAGAAAATCGCGCACACAAATGGTGAGCGTTTGTTTGGTATTGCCAACAAGTAGCCGATACCTGCGGCGTAAAACAAGGCCGTTTTCAGATTTATCTCCTAAAAAATACTTGTCTTTCGGCGGTAAGTTCTCTACACTAGTGAAACGTATGGGGAGTAGCCCTCCAGTCGGTGCGTCGTCAATACGATAAGGAAACTTATCCGGTGCATCGGGTAGTGAAATGCAATGTTTCGCTGCGGGCAAGACCATGTTAATCACTCACTCATCGGAACATTGAACATGGAAATATTTTCTCAGCCAGGCTTTTGGTCTGCGCTATTTGCGATTATTTTGATTGACTTAGCCCTCGCGGGCGACAACGCGCTCGTAATCGGCTTGGCGGTGCGCAACATCCCTGCAGAAATGCAGAGGAAAGCCATTTTGTGGGGCACAGTAGGCGCGATTGCCATCCGCTGTTTCTTAACGCTGATTGTGGTGTGGCTATTAAAAATACCGGGCTTTATGTTGGCAGGTGGGCTAGCACTGGTGTGGATCGCGCGTAAGCTTGCGATTGAAGATGGAAACCACGGGCCCGACGTCGCGGCGAAATCTACCTTGCGCGGTGCGATTAGCACGATCGTGGTGGCGGATACGGTAATGGGTTTAGAAAACGTGCTGGCCGTAGGCGGCGCGGT
>JANMDS010000166.1:0-1562 GCA_031376405.1 Betaproteobacteria bacterium | reverse complement strand
CTCTTTGCAGATTTTGCGCGCTACTAATTCGTTATCACCAGTCACGACTTTAACAACGATTCCGTGGCTTTCTAAAGCCTTGATCGCTAGCGTTGCCGTTTCTTTAGGAGGATCTAAGAAGGCGACATAACCCCTGAGCGTCAATTCAGCCTCATCCTGTTTGGAATAAGGAGTTGCGAGGTGTGCGGTATCCACTCGGGCGTCCATATCCTTGCAGGCAATCGCCAGGACGCGGAAGCCATCTCTCGAAAGTGCTTCGAACTCCTCCGCAAGGTCACGAAGAATCAGATGGTCCATCGGAAAGTACTCACCATCGAGCTCAAAGGATGCACAACGCGGAAAGATCGCTTCCGGTGCCCCTTTGCTAATGATTCTATCCTTGCCTTCGGGCGTACGAACCACTACCGACATGAGACGGCGTTCGAAATCGAACGGAATTTCATCGATTTTTCGATAATCGGGAATCTTGGCGTGCTGATGCGTTTCGGTATGAGCAAGAACGGCCCGATCAAGAACGCTTCTTAGGCCCGTTTGAAAATGACTGTTCGTATAGGCCAGGGAAAGCACTTCTTGGTCTTCCTTCAGTACAACGTCGCAGTACCTCTCTAAGATAACCCGGTCCATGGTCAACGTCCCTGTCTTGTCGGTACAAAGAACGTCCATCGCACCCAGATTTTGAATTGCGTTGAGTCGCTTGACGATCACTTTTTTGCGACTCATGGCGATCGCACCCTTTGACAAGCATACCGTGACAATCATCGGCAGCATTTCCGGCGTTAAGCCGACGGCGACGGCGATGGCAAAGAAGAATGCTTCGCCCCAATTCCCTTTGGTCAATCCATTGATCACGAATACGAGTGGTACCATCACCAGCACGAAACGCACCATCAACCATGTGAAACTAGCGATCCCTTTATCGAACGCTGTCTCTTGCGGTTGCTCGGCAAGACTCTGTGCCATGCTCCCAATATAGGTTTCTTTCCCCGTTGCCACGACGATGCCCAGCGCAGAACCACTTTCCACACTCGTTCCCAGAAACGCGATGCTCGTTAACTCGACCGCTACCTTCGTTTGATTTTGTTCCGTCTCGAATTTTTCTATTGGAAAGCTTTCGCCGGTCAGCGACCCCTGCATAACAAACAGGTCTTTGGCAGCCAGTATCCGCACATCTGCAGGAATCATATCGCCGGCAGATAAAGTCACGACGTCTCCACGAACGAGCTGCGACACGGGCAACTCACAAGGGACACCATTGCGCAGAGCGGTTGTTGTCACGGAGATCATCGCCTTGAGTTTGGCCGCAGCGCTATCTGCCTTAGCTTCTTGCACCAGTTTCAATCCGACCCCCAACCCGATCATGACCGACATGACCGTCCCTGCTCGAGCGTCGCCGGTTGCAAACGAAATCGCGGCCAATACTGCGAGCAAAATCACAAGCGGGTTGAGCACCGCATGCCAAACAAGCAAGCCAATTCCAACGCGTTGATTTTTTGTAAGAACGTTGGGACCCGTTTGGGCGAGCCGCTTGCTAGCTTCCAAAGCTGTAAGACCCAGGCGGCAAG
>JANMDS010000117.1:0-4646 GCA_031376405.1 Betaproteobacteria bacterium | reverse complement strand
GAAAGCGGCACGCTAAAGTAGCCGATGGCTTTGCCTTTCGCCCGCTCGGCGGCGATCATTGCGCGCAACGATTTCACTTTTTCGTCAATGAGCGGCAAAAATTCATCATCCACGCAATAGCAAACCTTGATGCCGGTGCATTGAGTATTCATCACCGCTTTTGGAGGCGCGGCCGTTTGGGCTGGGGCAAAAGCAACCGATGCCGCCGCAGACATTGCGAACAATACTTTTTGTACAGTGTTACCCATCATTTGATCTCCGATGAACAGTCGAAAAAAAGTTTAGCCCTCTGCGTCCAGCGCGTCCAGCCTCAATAAGGTGGATTCACGCCCAAGCACTTCCAGCGTCGCGTCTACGCTCGGCGTTGACGTACCCCCAGAGATGAGCACTCGGATGGGCATCATGAGTTGAGGCGGTTTGAGGCTGTGCGCAGTTTGCACGGATTTGAGCGCCACACCAATACTTGCTTTGTCCCATACAGGTAAGTTGCGCAGCGCTTCGCGGGCGGCTTCAAACGCCGGGCGATTGTCAGCGCTGAGGTGCTGGTTGAGCGTTTCAGCAAATACCTGCGGCGCAATACTGGGCATTTCAAAGAAAAATCGGATATTTTCTGCCAATGTTTTGAGCGTAGTTGAGCGGTCGCGATAGAGTATTGAGGCGGCTTCGAGGCTCGGTCCGCTGTCAGTGTTGAAGCTACAAAACGGTTTAGTGAGCGCGGCAAGTTGGGCCCCCGACAGCTGTTTCATATGCTCGCCCGCAATCCACTCAAACTTTTGGGCATCAAAGCGTGCCGGCGCTGGGTTAATTGCATCGAGATCAAACCATGCCACGAACTGCGCGGGAGTAAACACTTCGTCATTGCCGTGGGCAAAGCCCATGCGAGCCAAGCCGTTAATCACTGCACTGGGCAAATAGCCGTTCGCTGCATATTCGTTCAAACCCGTTGCGCCGTGGCGCTTCGAGAGCTTCTCGCCATCGGCCCCAAGCACCGTGGGCAAGTGGGCGAACGAAGGCACGTTCGCGCCCAACGCTTTGAAAATATTGATCTGCCGAGGGGTATTGCCGACGTGCCCATCGCCACGCACGACGTGCGTAATATTCATATCGATGTCGTCCACCACCACGCAAAAGTTGTACGTCGGCGTGCCATCGGGACGGGCGATCACCAAATCATCCAGCTCGGCGTTGGCAATTTCGATCCGGCCTTTTACGTTGTCGTCCCACACCACGATGCCTTCATCCGGGTTACGAAAGCGGATAACGGGTTTTATGTCGCTCGGCGGAATAAGCCCGCGCTCCGGTCGCCAGCGACCATCGTAGCGCGGGTTTTCGCCGCGCGCTTTTTGCGCTTCGCGCAACGTCTCAAGTTCGGGTTCACTCATGTAGCAATGGTAAGCGGAGCCCTGCGCGAGCATTCGCTCAAGAACCTGCCCGTAGCGCGCGAGTCGCTGCATTTGAAAGTACGGGCCTTCATCGTAATCGAGTCCCAGCCATTTCAAGTCACGTACGATCCCTGTGGCGCTATCTTCGCTCGAACGGGACTGATCGGTATCTTCAATACGCAAAATGAACTGACCCTTGTGTCGGCGGGCGTAAGCCCACGCGAACAACGCGGTGCGCACGTTGCCAAGATGCAGCGTGCCGGTGGGGCTGGGGGCGAAACGGGTACGAACGATCATAAGCGCACACTAAAAATCAATGTGCGTATTTTCGCATTGTGGAGGAACAGGGACGCGGTAAAAACCTGCGGCGTAAAAAGAGCTTGTTTTGAGATTTATCTCCCAAAAAAGAGCGCTATTTGACTGTGCGCGCGAGCTTTAACATTTGCGAACTCAATCTTATTTCAGCGGCACGCGTAGCCAGCAGATTAACATCGAAGACATAGCGTCCGGCATTGGGCGTGAGCTCAATCATCCCGCCTTCATCGATAAAGTTGCTGCGATCACTCACCGAGAGAACCCGATGACGTTCGATCAACTCCAGCAAGGGTTTGAGCGCGCCTTTGTAGTCTGAGGGAATGAAAACGACTGCGCACTGTTCGACATCGGATAGCTTCGAGACTAAAACGCTCTTAACTTGGCGTGCTGCGAAGGCGTGTTTCTCAAGTGCGCTCAATTCCACGGTCATTTCGCGATCACCGGGTAGGAGACAAATGTTGAATGGAGCGCTTGGCGATGCCCACTTTTGTGCGGGCCACTCCGCATAGCGAGCAAAGTTCAACACAAACGCCCAACGAACCGATGCGTCAGATGCCCAGGCAGGCGCAACGGCGCATACCAGTACGCAAAGCCGTACTAGCTTTACTAATCGTTGACGAATCGAGAGAAATGAAGGCATCGATTACTCAAAAAAATTGCATGAAATTTGTGAACAAATTCCTACAATTCTCCACGCACCTCTACCGCAAACGCCCGCCCAAAGCAGGTTGGCACCACATTGCTCGCCTCCGTCGCAACGGACGCGTAGGCACCATACACGCCGCAAGCAGAATCGGTCAAATTTTTACCCATGACTGCAAGTTCCCACGCTTTGAGAAAGCGCCAGCCGATTCGCGCATCGAGTGTCGTTTGCGCATTGCGTAATTTAGTAGGACTAGCAGATGTAGCGCTCCGCCCAGATACATGCTTGAGCCAAAGATCAGCATTCCACGCACTCGATGGCGACCAGGAAAGTCTCGTGGAGGCCGTGACTTTTGGAATTCTCGCAGCGAAGTCATTGTTTACATTTTTACGGGTATCGGTAAGCCATGTTGCAAGTTGCAATCGCAACGTCCGATCAATCCGCCAATCCGTCGAAACCTCAAGACCCACGGTTTCCTGCGCGCCTGAGTTGTCAATCAACCCACGGGTGATGATCGCTGCAAGTGCTCCTGGCGTTGCGCCAGGTACAGGAATGATCGGCAGGAGCTCAGCGATGTTTCGCATCTTCGATAGATCATGAAAGTAAAGCGCTACATCGGTACTTAGGGCTGCACTCCACGTAGATCTCCAACCCAGTTCAAGAGCATCGAGCCGCTCTGGACTGAGCGTTGGCGACGTAGAAATCGTTGAAATAATTGGAATGGTCGCCGGTAACGCAGGCACGCCAGTTGGGGATGGGATCAAGCCAGTGACGACATTCAGTGAGAGCCCGACTTCACCTCGCGACGGCGCGCGTTCCGCTCGGGACGCACGTGCCCACAACGTTTGCGTCGGTGTAAGGTTCCATGTCAATCCAACCGAAGGTTGGGTCGCACTTTTTGCGAGCTTGCTGTGATCTAACCGTAATCCAAGGGATAATTTGAGCGTATCAAGAACGGTTATCTCATCTTGTGCAAACACACCGATTTGATGTAAAGCCAGACTAGGCGTTTCGACACTCAGTACAGGAGTAGAAGGGATTTCGTCGGTGGAATAGCGGTAGTTAACTCCAAAGATAACGTCGTGACGATCAAACAGCCGACTGCGATGCTGGGCATCGAGATCGAACGTGGTGCGCCTATCTTGGATTGCGCCAAGGCGCAAATCCCCATAGGCCAAGGCCGACTGTATTTGGACTTCCGACGTTTCCGAAAGCGCCTTTTGATAGCGGGCTCTGAGCGCGTGTGACGTATGTTCCTCGCCCTTTGGTGGGGTAAATGTGGGTAAAAAGTAGTCCAAACCGCCATTCGCCCTTCGATTTAAGAAGTCCCCTGACGCGTCCCAGCGCCCCCCATCTGAAAGATAACCGTCCACGCGAAAACCTGCTGCACCGTAGCGACTTGCATCATTGGGCGCACGCCCGCCGAATCCGACTTGGTTCGGAGCATCCTGACCGGACACATACCCTCGATAAAAAAAGCGCTCATCATCAGAGCGTCCGCCAAAACTTGCTCGACCATATCCGCCTTCGCTATTGCCATAGCCCATCACTACCCGTCCGCCTTGCGTGCTCGATGCCGCTTTGGTGATGATATTGATTGCGCCGACGACGCCATTTGGCCCCCACACCGAGGATGCGGGGCCGCGAATGACTTCAATTCGCGCGACGTCTTCCAGTGGAAACTGAAAATCTTCCCAAAACACACCGTTGTAAGCAGGGTTAAACGCATTGCGCCCATCAACCATCACCAGCAGTCGGTTAGCCAATCGGTCTGCGTTTCCGCGTGCGTTTACACCCCACCGATTGCCATTCAAACGCAATACGCTGATTCCCGGCACCAATTCAAGCGCTTCTGCAATAGAATTTGCGCCAGAAAGCTTTATGTCCTCGGCACTAATGACGTGAACTGCAGCGGACACATTAGCTAGTTTTTGTGGCTTCTTCGATACCGAGGTCACCTCCACACGCATCAGATCCTCGAGCGTGACTGTGTCGACAATTTGGGCATTAAGCGTTCCGCCGAAAAACAAGGCAAGCCAAACCAGAATTTTGACTTTGTTGAGTCTAAGTTGCGTGTTCATAGGATTTAAAGCGAGTTAGTCGGTTCAGCGAAATGTAAAGGCGTACGAAGGAAGCGGGCTAGCGACTTGTAATCAAGCGGCCGACTGAAATGAAAACCTTGCAAAGAAGAGCATCCCATACCGGTAAGCGTTTGGATGTGCGCAATTGTCTCCACGCCCTCGCCTACCACGTTGAGTCCCATGTTTTCGCCAAGCGCAACGATCGTTCGAACGATTGCTGCATCG
>JANMDS010000108.1:0-5891 GCA_031376405.1 Betaproteobacteria bacterium | reverse complement strand
CTCTCCCAAAGGGAGAGGGGAGATACCGGTAGCAAAAACCTGCGGCGCAAAATAGGCGCTTTTTACGATTTATCTCCCAAAAAATGGCGCATTTTTGGCCGTCGGCAATGCGCCTATATCCAACAAAAAACGCAGCCAATCGGCTGCGTTTTTTGTTGATCGAAACCTGAGTAAATCTAAATCCCACCCATACAAATAAATTTAGTCTCTACAAAATCATCAATCCCGTATTTCGAGCCTTCGCGGCCTAGGCCCGATTGCTTTACCCCGCCAAAGGGCACGGCCTCATTTGCGATTACACCTGCATTTACGCCGACCAAGCCCGCTTCGAGCGCTTCGGCTACGCGCCAGCAGCGGCCCACATCGCGGCTATAGAAGTACGAGGCCAGACCAAATTCCGTGGCGTTGGCCAGGCGAATCACTTCTTCTTCGGTTTCAAACTTGAAAAGCGGCGCAACGGGGCCGAAGGTTTCTTCGCGGGCTACTTTCATGTCGCTTGTAACACCAGCTAACACCGTAGGCTCGTAAAACGTACCGCCTTTGGCGTGCCGTTTGCCCCCGGTAACCACCGTTGCGCCCTTCGCTTTGGCATCGGCTACGTGCTCTTCTACTTTGGCGAGCGCCTGCGCATCAATGAGCGGGCCTTGGCCTACGCCTGCTTCAAACCCTTCGCCCACTTTCATGGCGGCGGCTTTTTCTGCCAATTTTTTTGCGAACGCATCGTACACGCCCGCTTGCACGTAAATGCGGTTGGCACACACGCAGGTTTGCCCCGTGTTGCGAAATTTTGAAGCCATTGCACCTTCCACTGCAGCATTAATTTCGGCATCATCGAACACGATGAAGCTGGCGTTACCGCCCAGCTCCAAACCCATTTTTTTGATGGTATTCGAAGATTGCCGCATAAGAATGCGCCCGACTTCGGTGGAGCCGGTGAAGGTTACTTTTTTCACCACAGGGCTGTCGCACATCACTTTGCCGATTTCGGGTGCGTCGCCGGTGATGATGTTAATTACGCCTTTTGGAAAGCCTGCTTGCTCGGCGAGTGCAGCCAGTGCGAGCGCACAAAACGGTGTTTGCTCGGCGGGCTTCAATACAAACGTGCAGCCGACTGCGAGGCCAGGGGCCATCTTGCGGGTAATCATTGCGATGGGAAAATTCCACGGTGTAATCGCGGCGACCACGCCGATGGGCTGCTTAATTACCACTTGCCTGCGGTCGTTCAAAAATTGCGGGATAACGTCGCCATACACGCGCTTCGCTTCTTCGGCATACCACTCAACAAACGAAGCGCCGTACGCCACTTCGCCTTTGGCTTCCGCGAGCGGCTTGCCTTGCTCGAGCACCATGAGTTTGGCCAAATCTTCGGTGTGGGCGATGATGAGATCAAACCACTTTCGCAAAATAATGCTGCGCTCTTTGGAGGTTTTCTTGCTCCAGAGCGGAAACGCGGCTTCGGCGGCGCTAATGGCCCGCGCAGTTTCGGTAGCGCCCATCTCGGGCACGTTACCAATCACGGCATCGGTGGCGGGGTTATTGACGTTGAATGTTTTGCCCGAATCGGCGTTTAACCATTCGCCATTCACATAACACTGCTGGCGAAATAAAAGGGGATCGTTGAGTTGCATGGTGTGCTCCTTGTGCTTATCGGGCATTTTAAGGCTTGGTGTTTTTCGGGGAGATAAGGAAGCGCTGAATAAGTGTCCACACAGGCGCATTTCGTCGTTGCGTGGTGCTCGGAATCCTCATGTACAACCACGTACATTGCGGTTCCTGCGCGCCACGCGCCTAGAACTGCATCCCGTCTGAACCCGTATTCAGCGCTTCCTTAAGTTGTTTTATTTATCATTTTTGCGCCGCAGGTATTTTGAGTATTTTTGATTCTGCAATCGCGTAAACGGCTTCATGGGCGGCGGGCACCACCACATGCCCGCCGGTGAACGCGCCAAATGCGGGTAACACGCCCGCATGCGCGCCGAACACGAAACAGGGCACGCGCAGCCGATCTACGCTGCTGCGCAACACCGTGCAGGGGTGAATGTGGCCATAGAGCGTGTAGTGTTCCGTAACGCTGGCATCCGGTGGGTGGTGCGCGAACGCGAAGGGGACCATGGCAAACGGCTCTTCCACGATGCGCACATTCATCATCTCCGCAATTTTTGCCGTACCCGCGTGCTTATCGTGGTTGCCCTCCACAATCGTGATTTCGATGTGTGCGTGGGCAGTGCGCCACGTTTGTAAGGCGTGCAGCACGGTTTCATTTAAGCTTTCTTTGGCATGAAAGAAGTCACCCAACACGATGAGCTGTGTCACCGCGTTTTCTGAAAGCACACGCGTGAGCCGGGCCAATGTTTGCCCGCTACTGCCTGCGGGAATCGGAATGCCTCGGGCGCGGAATACATCGGCTTTGCCTACATGCAAATCCGCTACGACTAACGCGCGTTCCCGCGGCCACAATAGTGCACGTTCCGACAGTAAATGTACTGTTTCGCCCGCAAGGTCTAGCTTCATCCCGCGTCTTTCTCCAACGCGGCGGCCAACTTTTGCAGGCGCTGCGAAAGGCTCTCGGTGCTCACCGTATCGCGCAGCCGCTCAGCCATGAGCGGGAACGAAAACGGCGTGAACCGTGCGGGCGTGGTGATAATACGCGGCAGGGTATGCATGCGCTGAAGCGCTTCGCGAATACGCTCCAAATCGAGCTCCTGGCGCAGGCTTTCTTCGCGGGCTTGTTGCAGCAATTGGTTATCAGGGTCGTGGTTTTGAAATACCTCGAAGAGCAGCGCCGAGGAGACTTGCAGCTGCTTTGTGGAGTGCGGTGCGCCTGGAAACCCTTGAAAAATAAGGCCCGCTACGCGCGCAATTTCGCGGAACCGGCGCTTCGCGAGCTCCGTAGCGTTGAGGGCGGAAACGATATCGTCGTGCACGCCGCGCGGATCGAATAGTCCATTTGCAATCAATTTTTCCCAATCAAAAGGCGCGGCGGAATGCAGCTCAAAACCATAGTCGTTTGCGGAAATAGAAAATGTAGTCGGATCGTGCTCACTCGCGCGCCAGCCAACGAGCGCGGCCAGGCCAATGTGGGCGAGCCTGCCCGCAAACGGGTAGCAATAAAAATGCGCGCCTTCGTCGGAGGTGATGCACTCCATCAACAAGCAATGCGGAGTGGGAAGCGCCGATCTTTTCAATTGCACATCGATGAGTGGGCGTATCGCGCGGGCTTCCGGGCTGGCATCCTTGCCTTGCGCCATGTCGCCCAAAATAGCGAGTGTGGCCTCAGCCAACTCAGTAGAAAGCGGCATGCGCCCGCCGCCCCACTGCGGCACGATGCCTGTTTTACGTTTTGATTTCTTCACGCTTGCGGCCATATCCCGCACCCGCACCAACTCCAACACCTGCCCCGCAAAGGAGAACACATCACCCACTTTTAAGCGGGCGATAAAAGACTCCTCAATCGTGCCCAGTCTGCCTCCGCTTTGCCACTTCACCTCCATCGCACCATCGCTCACAATCGTGCCGATCGACATACGGTGACGGCGGGCAATCTGCGGGTTTTGCACGCGATAAGAGCCTTCGTCCCCACGCACCAGCTTGTGATAGTCGGGGTAGGCCGCGAGCGCCCCGCCATCGCTTGCGAACTGCAAGCACCAATCAAATGCCGCACGCGATAAATCGGCGTAGGCGTGTGTGGTGCGCACTTCCTCGAGCAACGCATCGGGCACAAATCCGGCGCCCAACCCCAGCGTAACCATATGTTGCACGAGCACATCGAGCGGCGCGTGCGGCGGCGTGCGCGCTTCAATGCGCTTGGCGTGGGCGGCGGTGCGTGCGGCGGCGGCCTCGATCAATTCAATCGCTTGCGTGGGCACGATGGTGATCCGCGAAGGACGTCCAGGTGCATGTCCACTGCGCCCCGCGCGCTGCAAAAGCCTCGCAATGCCTTTGGGCGAGCCGATTTGTAACACCCGTTCCACTGGCAAAAAATCGACCCCCAAATCGAGGCTAGACGTACACACTACGGCTTTTAGCGCGCCCGACTTAATCCCATCCTCTACAAATGTGCGCACCTCCTTCGAAAGCGATCCGTGATGCACGCCAATGAGCCCCGCCCAATCGGGGCGGGCGTTCAAAATCGCTTGGTACCAAATTTCACTTGCCGAGCGCACGTTAGTAAAAATAAGCGTGGACGCGCACGATTCAATTTCTCGAATCACTTCCGGCAACATTTTTAAGCCGATATGCCCAGCCCAGGGCAAGCGCTCGATGCTAGCGGGTAACAGCGTATCGATAATGAGGGTTTTCGGCTCCAAACCAGATACGAGCTCGCCCGCGCCGTGTGCGCCGAGTAATACCTGCTTGGCTTGCTCTAAATTACCCAGCGTAGCCGATACGCCCCACACCACAATTTTTGGTGAAATGTTGCGCAGATGGGCCAGTGCCAGTTGCGTTTGCACACCGCGCTTATTACCTAGCAGCTCATGCCATTCGTCCACAACCACCGCGCGCAAACCGCTCAAAATTTCGAATGCGTCGGGGCGAGCGAGCAGCAGGCACAAACTTTCGGGTGTGGTGACGAGCGCATCCGGCAGCGCTTTAGTTTGGCGGGTTTTTTGCGCTGCGTCAGTGTCCCCAGTGCGCGCCTCAACGCGCCAACCTGTGCCCATTTCTTCGGCGGCACGCGCCAGCGCTTTGGTCGTGTCCGTGGCCAGCGCGCGCATCGGCGTGAGCCAAATCACTTTTAAACTCGGCGCAGCAGGGTGTTTTGCAAAGGCATTTAACAGACCGAGCCACACCGCGTAGGTTTTTCCACTACCGGTGCTGGCGTGCACGAGCCCACTTTTGCCTTCCGCAATGTGTGCCCACGTTTCCCGTTGAAAATTGAACGGCTCCCAGCCGTTTGCTTTACACCATTGCAAGGCGCTGCAGCGTACGAAAACGGCCTTTTTTGAGGAGATAAGTTCAGATTTAGGCTGTTTTTGCGCCGCAGGTATTTCACCATTTTCTTCTGCTGCGATGCCCTTGGCCGCAGCACGGCGCTTTGCAGCAAGCTGCTTGCCCAAATGGTTTGTGCCCGCGAGCGTAGCGGGCAAGCCGTAGCGGTCGCGTGTGGTCATAGCGTCTCATTGTGCCGTAGCGCCAAGGGTGGCTCCACCCCACGTTTCGCTCTGAAAATCTGCAATATTTGCAAAAAATTGCAAAAAACACCATCAAATCCCGCATTTTCTGCAAACGCACGGCATTTTGGTGCAATGCAGCACACAATTAGTGTTTTTTCGTATTGCAAACGATTGCACGCGTTGCTACTATTTGGAGAATAAGTCCGTTTTAGTTCTGGGTTGTTGATTGAAGACCACCGGCACAGCGCGTGCGGGCTTACACCTAATTTTTGATAGTGGAGAGAAAATAAATGGACAGCAAACGCATTGGGGCATTGCGCCCACTGGCTTTGGCAGTGTGGGTGGCGCTTGTGGCCCCTGGCGCAGCCCTCGCGCAGCAAGCAGCGGATCCGAAGGAAGACAAAAAAAGCGCGGTTGATCTCGAGCGCATTGTAGTCACCGCAACACCGACAACTGGCGTATCAACGATGCGCTCCAGCGTATCGGTAAGCACGACCACGGTAGAGCAAATTCAAGCAAGCCAAGCACAAAGTGCAGCGGAAGCGTTGCGCTCGATCCCAGGCATTCGCTCGGAATCATCCGGCGGCGAAGGCAATGCCAACATTACCGTGCGCGGTGTGCCGATTTCTGCTGGTGGCGCACGCTACGTGCAGTTACAAGAAAACGGTTTGCCCGTTATGTTGTTTGGCGATATCGCCTTCGCAACCTCTGACATGTTCGTGCGCGTTGACAACAGCCTCGATCAGTTGCAAGTCGTGCGTGGTGGCTCGGCCGCCG
>JANMDS010000105.1:0-2439 GCA_031376405.1 Betaproteobacteria bacterium | reverse complement strand
TGGTTGAACTGCCAGCCCGAATCGTGCACCGAGAGCGCAAGCTTCTCGATCAATCGATGGTAGTCGTCCCAGCTTACAAAAAGATCGTTGGCCATGTCTGTTAAGCGTAATTTTTTAGAAGTTTAATGGGTTCATCAACATAATCGTGTCGTCGCGTTCCGCTCCAGTGGAAATCATTGATATCGGGACTCCTGCTTCCGACTGCAGTGCTTGCAAAAATGCCTTGGCTTCAACCGGCAGCGCTTCGAAGGAGCGCACGCCCTGGGTCGGCATTTTCCAGCCAGGAAAGGTTTCGTAGGCCGCCACGCATTTCGCCACGGCATCTGCGCCTGCGGGCAGACGATCAAGCAAGGTTGAACCGACGGTATAGCCGATGCACATTTTCACTTCCTCGCAGCCATCGAGCACGTCTAACTTCATAATCGCCAAGCTATCTACGCCGTTTACATCGATTGAGCGGCGCAGCGCGGGAATATCCATCCAGCCGCAGCGCCGTGGCCGCCCCGTCACCGAACCAAACTCCTTACCACGCGTGGCGATCCCTTTGCCGACCTCATCGAACAGTTCGGTAGGGAAGGGGCCTGTGCCCACGCGCGTGGTGTACGCCTTGGCGATGCCCAACACATGGTGAATGGCTTTTGGGCTCACGCCCGTGCCCGCGCTCGCTTGGCCGGCCACACAATTGGATGAAGTCACGTAAGGGTACGTGCCGTGATCGACATCAAGTAACGTGCCTTGCGCACCTTCAAACAAAATCCCTTCGCCACTGCGGGCGATGGTCATCAGGTCGTGGGCGACATCGGCCATCATCGGCGCCAACATCGCGCCCCATTTGCGCGCTTCTTCTAATACCAAATCAACATCCACAGTGCTCGCGTTAAGGTAATTCTTCAAAACGAAGTTGTGATAGTCCATCACCTCGGTGATTTTTTCTGCCAGCCCTTCGCCGGTGACGATATCGCACACCCGTATCGCCCGTCGCCCCACCTTATCTTCATACGTCGGCCCAATGCCCCGCCCGGTGGTACCAATTTTGGCCGCACCGCGTTTGGCTTCCCGCGCCACATCGAGCGCTACGTGATACGGCATTACCACCGGACACGCGGGCGAAATTTTGAGCCGATGGCGAATGGCTACGCCGCGTGCTTCTAGCTCAGAGATTTCTTTTTCTAGTGCGTCGGGGGCCACAACCACACCGTTGCCAATAAAGCAGCGCATTTCGGGGTGTAAAATGCCCGAAGGTAACAATCGTAAAACCGTTTTTTGGCCGTTAATCACCAGCGTATGCCCCGCGTTGTGTCCGCCCTGAAAACGGGCTACGGCCGATACGTGCGGCGCGATCCAATCAACCACTTTGCCCTTGCCCTCATCGCCCCATTGCGTGCCGATGACTACGATGTTGCGTTTGCTCATTTTTAGTCCGATTGCTTATTGTGCGTGCGCGGCAGCGAGCCGCAAATCCATTGAAAAACCAGTCGCCGCGCGCGGCTGCGGTGCGCCATACGCGGCACCGATATTGTCGTAGCGCCCGCCGCGTGCCAATGCCACACGTTCGCCCGCTACGTAGAGCGAAAAGACCAGCCCGTTGTGATAATCGTAGTTCGGCACATCGGCCAGATCAAGCGTAACCTGCGCGCCGCACGCTCCCACTAGCGCTGCAACATGCGCTAAATCTTCTAGCGCTTTTGTTACTGCAGGTGTTGCGGAAAGTACGATAGTTGCGCGCGCCAACACGTCAGCTGCGCTGCCATAAAGTTGCGGCAGGAAATTAAGTCCATTGTGCGCAGTAATCGCTTTCACCGCGCCGACATCTTTTTTCCGCAACGCTTCGCGCACTGACGCTCGTTGCGTAGGGGTTAATTGGGCCTCGGCTGCGAGGGCGTTAAACACCGCCGCGTGGCCGCAATCTACATATAAATTTTTAAGTTTGAGGGCATCGCAAATGGCAAGCAGTAGTCGTAGCACTTCTTCATCGCCTTCGCGCCCAGGCACGCCGTAGAGCTCCGCGCCGCCTTGAACTACTTCTCGCGTCGCGTTCAACGCGGTAGGGTGGGTGTGGAGCACGCTGCCGGCATAACACAACCGATTTACAGGCTGCGCGGCAAACAAATGGGCGTCAATCCGCGCGGCCTGGGGCGTCATGTCGGCGCGCACGCCGAGCAGGCGACCTGAGAGCTGATCAACCACTTTAAACATATGGTCATCGAGCTCATCAGTGCCTGCGGTGAGCGCATCAGCATACTCCACCAAAGGCGGTTGCACAAAGCCGTATTCACGCTCGACGCAGGTGTCGATTAACACCCGACGCGCGTGTTCAACCCGCAAGCCTTCGGGCGGCAAAATATCTTCAACGAAATCTGGGAGTGCCCAGCGGGGCATAGGAAGCGAGTGCTAAGCACAAGAGCGCCGCAAAAGTACACGGACAACTAGTTGGATTTT
>JANMDS010000087.1:0-7170 GCA_031376405.1 Betaproteobacteria bacterium | reverse complement strand
TCAGTTGATTAACTATCCCTAAATTTGAGACAATGTCTGCCAAGATGGATAAATTCAGAGAAATGCAGGCGTTCGTGGCGGTGGCGGAGTCAGGCAGTTTTGTAAACGCCGCCGATCAGCTCGAAAACTCAAAGGCAGCCGTCTCCCGCTATGTGGCCCAGCTCGAGACGCGGCTCGGCGTGCGGCTGATGAACCGCACCACGCGCCGCCTTTCCCTCACCGATGAGGGACACGCCTTCCTCGCCCATTGCAAAGAAACGCTTGCGCTCATTCACGACGCAGAAGAGCAACTGCAAAGTAAGCGCAACACACCAAACGGGCTCATCCGAATCAGCGCGCCGCTCACCTTTGGCGTCTTGCATCTCGCGCCGCTCTGGGGCAAATTCACCGCGCTCTACCCGCAAGTGCAGCTCGAAATTACGCTATCTGATCGGGTGGTGGATTTAGTGGACGAAGGCTACGATGTGGCGGTGCGCGTTGCGCGCTTGCCCAGCTCGACCCTCATTTGCAGAAAGCTCGCTAGCACCTCGCTGGTGTTGTGTGCGTCGCCAAAATATCTAAAAAAATACGGCAAACCAAAGCGGCTGGCGGAACTAAAGCAGCATAGTGTCATCAATTATTTGTATCTGGCCACTGGCGACGAGTGGGTGTTTCAGGGGCCTGAAGGCGAAACACGCATAAAAATCTCGCCGAAGATTCGCACCAACAATGGCGACACCTGCCGCAGCGCCGCCCTTGCGCACCAAGGCATCGTGTTGCAACCCACCTTTTTAGTGGGCAGCGACCTGCAAAAGGGAGATTTAGTGCAGCTCCTGCCCGAGTACAAATCGATTGAGCTAGGCATCTATGCAGTTTACCCCTCAAGAAAATTGGTCTCGCCCCGGATCCGGGCAATGGTTGATTTTTTAGTGGTAGAGTTTGAGCGCGTGGGCTGGGGCTAAAAGCCGAAATGAGCGTTAATACCTGCGGCGCAAAACGCCTTTTTTTTAAGCAAACTTTGCGTAAAAAAAGCCTGCTTTGCGCCGCAGGTATTCTGCGCACATGCTACGTGTTAGCCTTTATGTAGAAACCGTTTCCAGCGTCCGTTTACCCATCGCTCACAGGCTAAATCCCCGGATTCGCTCATCTCCCAACTGGTGATGCGAACGGGCTCGATCCAATCATGTTGGCAGCCTTCGATGGGGTCGTCGATCTCGCTCCAATCTTCTCGCGAAACGTTGAATTGCTCGCCCGCAGCGGCTTGGGCATCGGCCACGGTTTCAAACCACAGGTCCACGTCGCACGGCCCGTCCTCCTCTCGCGCGTAACGAAAGAGGTACACGTTTTTTTCATCGACGTGGATCATCAACCGAACCACGTCGTCGCAGTTTTTTACGCTCGCTATCAGCCGCACGCGTGCGCCTTACTTGAGGAATGTTGTGAAGCTCGCTACCTCTTCGCGCGGCGTGGAGTAGGTGTTGATGAGCGCGGTTTCATCGGCGTAGCCCAGCGACATGCCGCACACCATCATTTCATTGTCCGCCGCGCCAATAATGGGTTTGATGAGAGCGTGAAAATTGTTCCACGCCGCTTGCGGGCAGGTGTGCAGGCCATGTGCGCGGGCGGCGAGCATGATGTTTTGAATGAACATCCCGTAGTCGAGCATTGAGCCCCGCCCAAGCACCCGATCAAGTGTGAAAAACAAACCCACGGGCGCGTCAAAAAACTCAAAATTACGCTGAGCTTGGGCGTGCATTTTTTCTTTGTCGCCCTTGCCAATGCCGAGCAAGCCGTAGAGCGTCCAACCATTGTGGCGGCGGCGGTCAATATAGGGGCTTACCCAAGTGGTGGGGTAGTAATCGTATTCTTCACTGTGGGCGCTTGTGCCAGATACGGCATTGCCTGCGATACCGGCGTGGGCGGCGCACACTTCCTGCACGATCCGCGCGCGGGTGTCGCCGGTGACGACGTACACCTTCCACGGCTGGGTGTTCGTGCCCGACGGCGCGCGGCGGGCAACATCCAAAATGGCGTGGACGGTTTCATGCGCTACGGGCTGCTGGGTGAAGGAGCGTACTGAAAAACGCGAGGTCATGGCATCCAACACGCTTTCGCTGTCGGCAACGGTGGTGGCAATTTGGGGTGTTTTCATTCTGCCATTTTGGCCGAACTCTGAAACAATACAGCCTGCATGTCCCAATCTCCCCCCCTTCTTGTTGCCAAAGCGCTAACCGCCGAGCGGGGCGGGCGCGCGCTTTTCGAGAACGTAAACGTAACGCTCGCCCCAGGCGAGTTGGTTGCCCTGCGCGGCCCCAACGGTACGGGCAAAACCACATTGCTGCGTTTGCTCGCGGGCTTTGGCGAGCCGGAACGAGGCGAAATTGCACGATGTGCTCCCATTTTGTTCTGGGGCCACGCTGCGGCCATAAAAGACGAGCTCACCCCAATTGAAAATTTAAAACTGCTTTGTGCCAGCGAAGTGGTCTCTGCTACGCAGCTAACCGCCGCGCTGGAGCGTTGCGGGCTGGGCACGCGGCGAAGCGTGTTGGCGCGCAAGCTCTCCGCTGGGCAACGGCGACGGATTGGGTTGGCATGGCTCACGCTTGCCAGCGCAAAATTATGGCTGCTCGATGAGCCGACCGCCGCGCTCGATGCGGCAGGGCTTGCATTGTTGGCAGATGTACTCAATGCCCACCAAGCGGCAGGCGGCGCAGCCATCGTGGCCACACATCAAGATATCGCTGGGTTGCAATTCCAGCCCCGCTTGCTGGAGCTGGGCCTATGAGGGTCAATGGACCGCTTGCAGGCATCGCGTGGGCCCTCATCCGGGATGTGAAGCTGGCTTGGCGCAATCGCGGGGATGTGGCGCTTGTGCCCACGTTTTTCTTCGTCGTACTCATGCTCTTTCCGCTCGCGGTGGGCGCCGAACGCGAAACGCTCGCCCGCATCGGCCCGGGCGTGGTGTGGGTGGCGGCGCTGCTTTCTTCGCTTTTGGCGGCACACCGGCTGTTTGCCGCCGATTTTGCCGATGGCACGCTTGAGCAGATGCGCCTGCTTGATGCGCCGCTCGCATCGCTCGCCTTCGGTAAAATCATCGCTCATTGGTTTACGACGGGCCTGCCAATCGTTTTGCTCTCGCCGATTGCGGCGTTGCAGTACGGCATCGCGCCCGCGCTCATTCCGCTTCTCGTGATTACGCTTTTTCTTGGTACCCCCATCCTCTCCGCGCTCACCGCCACCGGCGCAGGGCTTACGCTCGGGCTGCGCGCGGGCAGCGCGCTTTTAGGTTTGCTCACGCTGCCGCTAGCCGCGCCCGTACTCATTTTTGGCGCCGGCGCGCTCGCCGAAGCCCGCGCGGGTTTGCCGGTGGATGCCTATGTTTCGCTTCTAGCCGCTGGCGCGCTGGTTGCCTTGCTGGCGCTGCCGTTCGCTATTTCGGCTGCACTCAAATTGGCGCTCGACTAGCCTATGCTTTTTTCAAAATACGCTTCACCGCAAAACTTCTACACTTTAGCCGGTAAATTAGAGCCGTGGTTTTGGGCGGCAGCGGTTGCGCTCTCGGCGCTTGGGCTTTATATCGGACTTGTGCTTGCTCCCACAGACGCGACGCAGGGCGAGGTGTACCGCGTCATCTTCATCCACGTACCGGCGGCCTGGATGAGCATGTGGCTCTATTTGGTGATGGCGTTTTACGCCGTATTGCTGCTTGTGTTCAACACCAAAATATCGGGCATGATGATCCGCGCCATTGCGCCGACCGGCGCCTGGATGACGCTCATCGCCTTGGTCACCGGCGCGCTTTGGGGCCGACCGACTTGGGGAACCTACTGGGCGTGGGATGCTCGAATGACCACGGAGTTGATTTTGTTGTTTTTGTACCTTGGCGTAATTGCGTTGGCCAATGCCATCGACGACCCAAAGCGCGGGGATAAAGCCGCGGCGATTTTGAGTCTCGTAGGCTCGATAAACGTACCGATCATCTATTTTTCCGTGAAATGGTGGAACACCTTGCACCAAGGCGCGAGCGTATCCCTTACGTCTTCGCCCAAAATGGCGAAGTTGATGTTGAACGGCATGCTCATTATGGGCATCGCCTTGTGGATGTACGCCATTGCGGTAGCGCTTAATCGCGCGCGGAGCATTGTGTTGGAGCGCGAGCGGGATCGTGCGTGGTTAGCAGAAAGGCTCGATTAAATGGACCATGCTTTTTTTCTGTGGGGCTCCTACGCATTTACCGCAGCGGTGATCGTAGTGGAGCTTATAGGGTTATACCTGCGGCGTAAAAATGCACGTTTTTCAGTATTATCTCCCGAAAAAAGCGACGAAAAAGCATGACCAAGCGACAGCAAAAATTTGCGTTGATTGCGCTGGCGTTACTCGCGCTCGCGTTGGCCGCGTGGCTCGTGCTGCGCACCTTGAACAGCAACATCTCGTTTTTCTACTCTCCCACGCAAGTCGTGAACGGTGAAGCGCCGAAATCGAAGTCGTTTCGGTTAGGCGGCATGGTGACGGCAGGCTCGGTGGTGCGCGTTCCCAATTCGTTGGATATTAAATTTATAGTTACCGATTTCGCCCAATCTGTGCCCGTGCGGTACACCGGCCTGGTGCCCGATTTGTTTAAAGAGGGCAAGGGCGTGGTGGTGCAAGGCGCGCTGGCTGCCGATGGTGCGTTTGCCGCCACCGAAGTGCTCGCCAAACACGATGAAAACTACATGCCCCCAGAAGCTGCTGCCGCGATGAAAGCGGCCAAAGATGCGAAAGAGCAGAAAAAACAATGATTCCAGAGCTTGGTCAATTTGCTTTATGCTTGGCGCTTGCCGTCGCGTTGGTGCAAGTGGGCGTACCCGCGCTCGGGGTGTGGCGCGGCGATGCCCAACTGATGCGCGTTGCCCGCAACGCCGCGCTTGCGCAATTTGCGTGCGTTGCGCTCGCGTATGCGTGCTTGCTCGCGTCTTTCGTGAATGCCGATTTCAGTGTTTTGAACGTCGCCCAAAACGCCAACAGCGAGCTGCCGCTGCACTATCGCGTCACCGCGAGCTGGGGTTCGCATGAAGGTTCTCTGTTGCTGTGGATACTGATGCAAGCGGGCTGGACGTTGGCGCTCGCAACCTTCTCGCGGCAACTGCCGTTGATCTTGGTTGCCCGCGTGTTGTCGGTAATGGGTTTTATCAGCGCGGGCTTTTTGTTGTTCATGCTGGTCACGTCAAACCCGTTTGATCGCTTGCTGCCCGCCGCGTTGGAAGGCAAAGATTTAAATCCGCTCTTGCAAGACCCGGGCATGATTTTTCACCCGCCGCTTTTGTACATGGGCTACGTCGGTTTCAGCGTTGCGTTTGCGTTCGCCGTCGCTGCGCTGTGGAGCGGCAGGCTTGATGCCGCGTGGTGCCGCTTCGCCCGCCCGTGGACGCTCGCCGCGTGGAGCTTTCTCACTGCGGGCATTGCGCTGGGCAGCTTTTGGGCCTACTACGAATTAGGCTGGGGCGGCTGGTGGTTTTGGGATCCTGTAGAAAACGCTTCGTTCATGCCTTGGCTCGTGGGCACTGCGCTCATCCATTCGCTGGCTGTGAGCGAGAAGCGGGGCGTGTTTAAAAGTTGGACGGTGCTGCTCGCGATCATCGCGTTTTCGCTGTCGTTGCTCGGTACGTTTCTTGTGCGCTCGGGCGTGTTAACCAGCGTTCATGCTTTCGCCACAGACCCCACGCGCGGCGTCTTCATCTTAGTGTTTTTGATGATCGTGATTGGTGGCGCGCTCGCGCTCTATGCGTGGCGCTCGGGGCTGGTTACGCCTGCGCTTGATGCCATTTCGTTTAGCTGGCGCTCCCGAGAATCCTTTTTGCTGGCGAACAATGTGTTGATGGTGGTTTCAGCGTTTGCTGTATTGTTGGGCACGCTCTACCCACTTATTATCGACGCGCTCGGCATGGGCAAAATCTCGGTAGGCCCGCCGTATTTCGATGCAGTGTTTTTGCCGCTCATGGCGCCGGCAGCGGTGCTGCTGGCACTAGCGCCGTTTTCGCGTTGGAAAAATACGGAGATCAGTTCGTTAAAAGCGCCGATTTACGCCGCAGGTTTTTTAGCGGCAATCGCTGGAATTGTGTTGCCACTGCTCTACGGAAAGTTCACCGTTGGCGTGGCATGTGCCATTGCGCTCGGTACGTGGGTGTGCGTGGGCAGCGTGCTTGTTTTGCGTGAGCGCCTGCGCCACGCGAACAAAGATAATGTTCTCGCGCGAATTACCAACACGCCTGGTAGTGTGTGGGGTATGGTGCTCGCCCACTTCGGCATTGGCGTATTCGTGTTGGGTGTGGGGCTAGTCAATGGTTGGGACGAAGGCAAGGATGTGGTGTTGAAGCCGAATGCTGCTGTGACGCTTGGAAAATTGAGCTTTACATTACGCGCCCAGGAAGAAGTGAAAGGCCCCAATTACTCGGGGCTGCGTGCGTTGGTTGATGTACGTGATGGCGAGAAGTTGCTATACACCCTTGCGCCTGAAAAGCGGCAGTACCGCGCCCGCGGACAAGTGATGACCGAAGCCGGTATCGACATGGGCTTGGCGCGGCATGTTTACGTGTCGTTGGCCAACCCACTCGATGGCGGCGCGTGGGGCGCGCGAGTGCAAATCAAGCCATTCATTTCTTGGATTTGGCTCGGCTGTGTGATGATGGCTCTTGGCGGTATCGCCGCGTTACTGGATCGGCGTTATCGGAAAGTAGGAAACCCTGCGACGCAAATGAGTCCCGTTTCGAAGGGTATCTCCTGATGAAATTGAAGTTTGCGTTGCCGTTATTGGGTTTCATTGCCCTTGCAGGGTTTTTGTTCAAAGGGCTTTCGCTCAACCCACGCGAAATACCTTCGGCACTCATTGATAAGCCAGTTCCCGCATTCGCACTACCGCAATTGGGTGAGGCCGGCAAAACGCTCACGCCGGCCAATTGGCAAGGCAGAGTGTGGCTCTTAAATGTGTGGGCTTCGTGGTGCGTAAGCTGCAAAGATGAGCATCCGCTTTTTGTGGAGTTAGCTAAGCGGGGAGAGCTGAAAGCCTTCGTCGGCTTGAACTATAAAGATACCCCGAGCGCTGCCCAAAAGTGGCTCGGCGAGTTGGGTAATCCGTACACCGTTTCGGTGGTGGATGCTGATGGGCGGGCAGGGATCGAGCTGGGCGTGTACGGTGTGCCAGAAACGTTTGTAATG
>JANMDS010000500.1:0-2996 GCA_031376405.1 Betaproteobacteria bacterium | reverse complement strand
TGGGCGAAAAGTTTGTAATCAAGCTCGCGGGCGGTGCGCGCAACGGCGAAGTGGTGTACGAAACCACCGATTGGTCGCACCCTTTTGTGAAATCGTTTGATCCGCCGCTGGTGCTCGAAGCCGGGCAGGGGCTCACCTCAGAAATTACCTGGAACAATACATCCTCGAAACCGGTGAATTTTGGACTCACGAGCGACGATGAGATGGGGATCATCTTCGGTTACTACTACTAAAAAATGGGCGCAATACCTGCGGCGTAAAAAAGGCATTTGTTGGGAATTATCCCCCCTAAAAAGCGCTTACGCCTTGGCTCGTAAGTCAGGCTCGACAACGACTGAGCCCGCGCGCAGTAGCTGGCGCTTTCCCGCGCGCTTTCCGGCGTACATCGCGGTATCTGCCATCTGCATTAGATGTACAGGGTTGCGAGAATCGTGCGGCCCCACTGCGTAGCCAATACTCAAGCCAATGCGCACCCGATGACCATTGGCATCGAAGGCATCGTCGCAGACCGCGAGCAACTTTGCGCCCAACTCATACACTTGTTGCTCCGATTTGAGGCCCTCGGCGAGTACTACAAACTCGTCGCCGCCCAGGCGTGAGGTCACGTCGCTAAAACGTACGTTTTCCCGCAAGCGCTGAGCAAGTTGCTTCAGTAACACATCGCCGGTTTCGTGGCCATATTCATCATTAACGGGCTTAAACCCATCGACATCAATCATGTACACCGCGAGCAAGCTGGTTGGCGTTGCCCGCGAGCTTGCTGCGCCCAAAATTTCAGTCAGACCACGTCGGTTTACCAAACCAGTCAGCGGATCAGTGATGGCAAGGGAGCGTAGTGCATCCCGTTCGAGACTAGCCCGCTGGGCGACAATTCGTATGGATTTAGTGCGTTGGCCCAACACGTACATGAATGCGAACATATCGAACGTTGCGCCCATCTGAAACGCGTGTTGGGTCCAGAAATTTGCGGGAATTGCGCCGCGAATGACCCCAATAATAATGAGCGTGGCGATAATGTAGGCCGACCATGCCAAGAGCAGCGCGATCCCGACACGATCGCCGCGAAGTGCGCGCTGCGCGGCCTTGGGTACGCCGAGCACCGAGGGCAAGATACCAAAAATTGCGATGAACATTGCTAAGGTGCGCGTACTGAAGAGATCGAGGCAATACACAACGCCGAGCACCGCTGTTGCCCACGCCCCGATTCGAAACAGGCGGGAGAGCTTATTTTTATAGCCTGGCTCGGCCAAAACTTGTTCATTGAACAAAAACGATCCACACATTGCCATGAGCGATGAAATGCCCGCAGCGTGGAGCTCAAGCCAATTGTTGTTCGTCCACAAAAATTGTTTACCAATGCCGAACTGCAAGAGCGAAAACAGCATGCTGCCGGAAATGAGTACGGCGTATTTTAAAAATAGCGCTTCCCGTAAATTGACCCACTGCGCCAGGCTATAGACCAATAAACACAGCGCAATCCCACCCAAAATTCCTTGCAACATTTGCTCGCGCGTAGCCGCCGCATGAAAGGCTGCTGGTTTGCTAAAGGTAATCGGAGCGACCATCGCGCCGGCTGTTTCAAAGCGCATCAACGCAACGTATTGTTTTCCTGCAACGAGTTGAAGCGGCCAAGCATGCGTTCGGCTTTGCAGGGGACGGGTTTCAAATGGGCGCAGGCTTCCGGCTTGCGCGCGGTCAATCTGGGCATCGTTTTCGAATAGGTAAAAGTCAACCGACTGAATCGGCGGGTAATTTACATCCAACACCCATTTTCCATCGGAGTTTGAATCGACTTGAAATGGGATTCGCACCCAAACCGCGTCGGGGCGCACGCCTAAGGTCGAGGGCTTGGTTGTAGGCGGCGCGAACCGATCACGCTGTGCAAAAATTTGAGCTGCATTTTTTTGAAATGTCGGATCGGCTAACACACTGAGCGCCGACCACGCGTCGACGGTGCCCGCCGCGTCCGATAGAGAAACCGTGGTTTGCGCGCGGGAGAATCCAACTATACAGGCGAACCACAAGAATGCGACGAGGCCGCCACGCGCTACGCTGAAAGCAAAATATCGCAAGAAAGTCACTCCGATCGTCTGCTGGCTAAAACTACAGCGCGCGCCAGCGGGCATTGGTTTTTTTAATTACATGGAGTATATGACTCGGCAACTGTAAAGGCCGGGTTTCGTTGAGCAAAATGTGTTCGATTGCGTGCACCCCAAATAGGCGAACGGCCAGCTTGGTGAACGAAAATTCAGGCACAAGGCGTTGAATGATCCAATCAAGCAGGCCGGTGACCATTCCTACACACTTAAAGAGGAACCGAACCGCGTTCGGAATAGGTTCAGTTGCGCCGATGACGCGCGCGGTGGCGGGGCCACACAACGCGGACGTGAGATAGGCTGGGGCATAGCGCAAGATGGGAAAAGGGATGTTCGCCTGCATCGTACTGAGTAAGGCCTTTCCAAGCGCTGGGCGCACATCTGGCGGTGAAACGTTTTCATCTGCGCCTTTTTGAAATTGCACAAACATGTGCTCAGCGTCAGTCATTGAAGTAGGCATTCGGCTACGTTCAATACCTAATATGTGACCCACAACATTCCACGTGTGCAGTACGGAATTTTCTTCCTCCTCGCTCAGCTCAGCGCGCAGCGTACGCATCGCGCGCAAAAACACATAGCTAAATGTAAGCAGCGTGTAGGCGAGCTCGTTTTGGTTGCACGGCAGGCCTCGGGCGTTTACATCCCAGCCATGACTAAACAAGCGCGAAAACATCGTTGGCGCTTGTTCGCTTGCTTCGAGGAGCGCGGGCACTGCAGGCCCGTTTGCCAACGCGAGCGCTTGTGGGTGGCCGCGCAAAATCAAGTTCCGAATCGTGGCGTGGATGAGCCGCACTTTTAATATTTGGGCCACGCCACTGCCCTCGGGAGAGGTAAGTCCACCTTCGACCATGACGGGAAAAAGACCGAGCCGCTCGATTTGCACGAGCGCCGCGGCGCGGG
>JANMDS010000034.1:0-2010 GCA_031376405.1 Betaproteobacteria bacterium | reverse complement strand
CGTGGGCGCAGCGCAGCGGGCATCGCCAGTGCCTACGTGGTGGACAAAACGCCCTACGTATCGGCTGCAACGTGAGCAAATTGCTCAATACCTGCGGCGCAAAAACAGCACTTTTTAAAGGTTATCTCCTGAAAAACGCATCATTTTTTATGTTCGCGCGCTTCGCGTGAACGACACATCACAACCCCTCATCCATTGGACGCAGGGCGAGATGCCCATGAGCGCGCACTGGCACTCAGAGCGCGGCGATCCGCCGCCCAAACGCGTGCGCGTGGTGGACGACACCATTACCGCTGACGTAGCCTACCGGCTCGCCTCCAACAATTCAGCACTTTTGTACCAAGGCGATTTCAACAACGCGCGGCAACTGCTGCAAGCAATGACCCGCCGCGCTGAAAAAAAAGGCGGTGGCGAAAAAACATTCGCTGACCATCGGCAAGCGCAGCAGCGCAAAGCCCGCGCGCTTTCGCAATTACTCGTACAAGTAAACGCCGACCACAGCGTGCCGCTCGGCCGCGCGCCCGACGTGAGCGCCGCGTGCGCCCACGCGTGGGGCCCCGCGCAAGCCGAGGGCCGCGTGGTGGCGCTGCGCGAATTGTTAGGCGTGATGAGCGCATTTGAATGGCGCAAAAAAGGCGTGGAAATTCCCGCGCTCGGCCCCGCGCCCAACAACCGCATTTATCCGCACTACGGCGTGTTCTCGCCGGTGCGGGGTGAATACATTCAGCTCGTCGCTTCTACGCCATTGCCAATTTCCAAGCAGTTGCCCTATATCGCCTTCGATCTAGGCACTGGCACGGGCGTACTCGCAGGCGTGCTGGCCCGGCGCGGGCTTACCCACATCATCGCCACCGATCAAGACCCACGCGCGCTCGCCTGCGCCCGTGAGAACATCGGGAAATTAGGCGTCGCCCAACACGTCAACATCATCGCCACGCCGCTTTTTCCCCAAGGCAAAGCCGCGCTCATTGTGTGTAACCCGCCGTGGCTGCCCGCTAAACCTAGCGCGCCCATCGAGCGTGCTGTGTACGACGAAAATAGTCAAATGTTGTTAGCGTTTTTGAGTGGGCTCAGCGCCCACTTGGCTCCCGACGGCGAAGGCTGGCTTCTCCTTTCTAATTTAGCCGAGCACTTAGGCTTGCGCACTCGCGAGTGGCTGCTTAGCGCAATTGCGTCGGCAGGACTAAAAGTGCTCGGGCGCGTAGACACCGCGCCGCATCATCCAAAAGCTGCGGACGCGGATGATCCGCTGCACGCAGCGCGCGCGGCGGAGACTACTTCTTTGTGGAAGTTGAAAGTGGACGCGGAAAAACCTGCGGGAGACCTCAGCATAACTGGGCATCTCACTTAACTAACCCAATACCCGTCATCTCGGCGCAGGCCGGGATCCAGTTTTCTTCCGTAAAGCCGAGCGCTTAGATTTTGCGCTTACGAACGAAATTGGACCCCGGCCTTCGCTGGGGCGACGGAACGTCAGTTTTGCAGAGGTCTCTGCGGCGTAAAACGGGCAGGTTTAAGATTTATTTCCTGAACAAATCGTGGTTTTGCGGTGCAGCTTGGCGATCTACCGAACTAGAATCCATCTCCCTCTGGGAGAGCGGCAGGGGTGAGGGAAAGACGGTTAGATTGGTGGCGAGGATTAACGCAACGGTGATCCGAAGTTTTTGAGGTCGTTAACTCAATGCACCTGCGTTTCCCTCATCCTAACCCTCTCCCAGTGGGAGAGGGGATAAAGACTGCTCCCGATTAGGAGCGGGGGCTAAAGTGAATTTAGCGAATCAATGAAACCCAATCGAGCGCCCAAACTTCACATCCGGTTTGGCCTTATGTTCCGTTTCAAGTTGCGTTAAAAAATCTGTAGCAGAAAGCTTTTCGTCGAACAACACCACTTGCCGTTTCACCGTTGCGAAATCGCCAGGGCAGATCATTTCTAGTTTCAGCAAACGCGAGCGATGGCCTTCGGTGAGGGCTTCTTTGTCGCCATCTAACGCTTCAGCGATGAACATTTTT
>JANMDS010000025.1:0-2908 GCA_031376405.1 Betaproteobacteria bacterium | reverse complement strand
TACAAACCGAATTTCGCTTGGTGCTTTGTATTTTCCGATGAGGGCAACGCAGTGGGCAATCAGCGCTGTAGCTTCGCACGAGCGGTTTTCTTTCAGCACTACAGCTGCGAAAATCGTTTGCCCATAATTTTTGTCGGGCATGCCGTATGCGGCGGCTTCTAACACCGCTTCGTGCTGGAGCAATGCTTCATCAATCTCACGCGGTGCGATGTTTTCGCCGCCTTTAATGATGAGCTCTTTTATGCGGCCCGTTACAAAATAAAAACCATCGGCATCGCGGTGACCCAAATCGCCCGTACGCAGCCAGCCTTCGGTATCAAACGCTTCGGTGGTTTTTTCTGGCGCATCGAAATAGCCTTGCATGACATTGTCGCCACGCAAACAAAGCTCGCCGGTTTCGCCTTCGGGAATCGTTGCGCCGCGCGGGTCAACCACTTTTGCTTCCACGCCACATGGCAAGCCAGGTGTGCCGTATTTGCGCTTAGATTGCGCTTGTGGGTTGCAAAACACCATCGACGCGCACTCGGTCATGCCCATGGCCTCGATCACGCCAATACCGAATATTTTTTCGAACGCGTGGTGTTGCTCGGGCGGCAGAGGGGCGCTCGCGCTGCGGGCGAAGCGCACGGTTGAGAAATGCTGCGGTGAATCGGATTTTGCGTTGAGCAGGTACGCAATGATCGTGGGCACTACATTGATCCACGTAGGCTCAAATGTGCGCACCCAATCCCACCACAAGCTCACCGAAAACTTGTGCGGGCACACGATGCTGCCGCCGCTTACAAATGGCGCGAGGGTGGCCACACATTGCCCGTTGATGTGATAAAGCGGCAGCGACGAAAGCACGCGATCTGCTGCGGTGAGGCCATGCCAATTGGCAACCGTGCGGGCGGTGTGCATCAAATTGGCGTGGGTGAGCAAAGCCCCTTTGGGTTGGCCGGTGGTGCCCGAGGTGTACATCAAAAGCGCTGCGCTTTGCTGGGTAAGTGAAGGCGCGGGCGTGAACGGCTGTGGGCTAAGCGGAACTTCATCTTCATGAACCTCGATGACCGTTAGCGCGCTCGCGTGCTCGGGTGTCATCCGATCCATCGCGTCCAAGAGCGTAGCCCGATAGGGCGCGCTCACATACACGCAGCGCAGTTTTGCATGCGTGAGCACATAGGCCAGCTGCGCGCATTGCGAGAGCAAATTGAGCGGTACGACCACGCGCCCCAGCGCCATAACGCCAACGAAAAGTGTAGTGGTGTGAAGCCCGTTGTGCAGCAAAAAGGCGACGTGTTCACCTGGAAGCACATTGAAGGAGTCAAGCTCAAGGCCGATATGGGAAACAGCGCTGGTGAATTGCCCATAGCTAAGGCGCTGGCCTGTTTCAGGCGCGATTAAAAATACGGCATCGGGTTGGGCATGCGCATGCTGCGCAACAACCCGCGCGAGCGTATTCACGGGTTCACTCATTTGCCAGCGAAGCGCCAGTAGCCTTCGAAGACGGATTCAACGCTCGGCTCGCGCGCAGGGATGGGCCGAGCGATGCGCGTGATGTTGATGAAATGCCGCCAGTGCAAATTATCGGAAAAACTATTTTTACCCCACGAGCCGCAGCCCATGGAGAGCGAAAATGGTAGGCCATTCTCGAAGCTCCCGCCGGTAGCAATTGCGTGCGGTTGGTTCACAATAACCCGCGAAACAGGCAGCGATCGGGCGAGCAAATCGATGTGCCCTGCGTGTTCGCCGTGGTAGCCCACGCTATGCCCTGCGCCTTGAAAGGCGTAAATGGCATTGACGATTCGTACCGCATCGCCAAAATCTTTCGCGCGATAGGCGGTGAGCACAGGGCTTAGCTTTTCGCCCGAGAAATGAAACTCTGGGCCGATGCCGGTTTCTTCGGCGATCATAAATTTCACTTCGTCTTTGCGAACAAGGCCAATTTGAAAAGCCAAGTGTGCCCCACTCTTTGCAATGAGCGTGGGCGCTAACACGCCACGAAAAAACAGCGCCCGCTCCAAGGCATCTTTTTGAGATTGGTGGAGTAGCCGCCCGCCTTCTACAACCAGCGCTTCCATCATCGCGTCGTAAACGCTTTCTAGTACCACCACGGCGTTTTCGGAAGAACAACTGGTTGCGTTGTCGAAACATTTGCTGAGCGCAATTTTTTTTGCAGCTGTTTTTAAATCGGCATCGGCATCAATAATCACCGCCACGTTGCCCGCACCCACACCCAGAGCGGGTGTGCCCGACGAATACGCCGCGCGGATGTTCGATTGCGAGCCGGTGGCTACGATTAAATCCACCGCGCCCATGAGCGCGTGGGTGAGCGCTTTGGTCACTGGCATCGGCAGCATTTGCACCAGATCGCGTGGAGCGTTTATTTTGTCGAACTCGGCGTAAATATATTCGATGAGCTTGGTGCACACCTTCGCGCCTTTGGGCGAGGGCGCGAGGATAATTGCGTTGCCGCCTTTGAGCGCGTTAATGATCTTGTTTGCAGGGGTCGCGCCTGGGTTGGTCGAAGGCGTAATCGCGCCGACCACGCCGATGGGGCGCGCAATTTCGGTAATGCCCGTGGCTGGATCGTCGGCAATTACACCTACGGTCTTTGCATTGGCAATATCGCGCAAAAGTCCGAGCGTTTTTCGGTGGTTTTTTGCGATTTTGTCTGGCACATTTCCAAGCCCCGTTTCGCTCACAGCCAGCTCCGCGAGTGTGCGGTTGCGCGCCGGCTCCATGATCGCCCAGCCAGCCGCCAAACAAAGTTGGTCGATTCGCGCTTGTGAGTAGTGTGCGATATGGGCTTGCGCGTTGCGGGCGCGAGCCATAAGCGCTTCGATGGCCGATTCGGGGTTGACGACGATCATTGCAAGGTTTTCAAAAAACCTGCGGCGCAAAAACGGCGTTTTTCAGGAGATATATT
>JANMDS010000017.1:0-3887 GCA_031376405.1 Betaproteobacteria bacterium | reverse complement strand
GTGCACGCACTTCCACCTAACCCTTCAATGGAGAGGAGGTTACCGAGCATGCCGAGCGTCGCCTCTCATCGCAAACGTTAGGCAAGTACACTTCTAAGGGCACTCTTCATTTAAATGTTTGGAACAAGCTAAACAAATAATCTAGAAGAAAAATATGGCTGTTATCAATCCCCACATTAACTTCAACGGGAATGCCGAAGAAGCATTCAATTTTTACAAATCAGTATTTGGCGGAGAGTTCGCAAAAATAATGCGTTTCAAAGACCTATCAAGCCCTGATTTTCCAGTAACTGAACGTGAAGAAAATAAAATAATGCACATTGCTTTGCCGATTGGTAAGAACGTTTTAATGGGCAATGACGTTCCAGAACGTATGGGACCAACAAATGAAAACGAAAACAGAAGTAAGATTTCAATAAGTGCACAAAGCAAAGAAGAAGCAGACAAATTATTTAATGGACTTTCAGCGGGTGGAGCAATTGAATTTCCTCTCGCTAATAGTCCTTGGGGCTCCTATTTTGGAATGTTTAGAGATAAATACGGAATTGAATGGATGGTAGATTTTGACCCCAAATCTAACGGCAAAATATAACAAGACAACGAATGCCTAACAAGTCGCTCAAACAACACCAGTTCGTAAGTGGAAAGTTTTTAAGTCGCACTTTTGTGGCTTGATTTCGCAAAAGCATTCCATCAAATTACAAATAAAAAACCGCCGCTAAGCTCGCCGTTAGGCCGCAGACCTCACCGCTTCCCGAGACCCACAACCTTGGATCCTAAGATACCCATCCGCAGCATTGACTACACGGTGATTTACGTGCGACAGATGGAGCTCATGAAAGAGTTTTACGGTAAAACCCTCGGATTCACGCTTCATCGCGAGCTCAGCCCGAGTTGGGTTGAGTATCGTGTTGGCTCAAATCTGCTAGCGCTCGCTGCGGGTGGTGGAAGGTTCGATGACAGTCCGCCCTCAATTGGCACGCTGATGCTGCAGCTTGCGTTTAGGGTTGCTCCAAGCGAAGTTGCAAGTTGCGCCGCCGCCCTCACGGAACGTGGCGCGAGCATCATCTCGGGGCCAACCGACCAGCCCTTTGGGCATCGGACTCTGTTTTTCCGTGACCCGGATGGAAACGTACTGGAAATCTATGCCGAGCTCTAAGGCTGCGCCACTGGCCGCTCCGGTTCCCTTGTGCGAGCTGAGGCCTAAGCCCTCGCTCAAGCGGAGCGCCAACGGCAGGACAACAGGACCGTTCCGGCGGTTTGCGGTGCATTTTCATCGGCCCAGGCCTGGCGTATTGCCGTCGTCGCCAGTTTCGCTCGAACGTTAGCCGTCGATGAACACCACCGCCGAACCTCTGCCGCGCTCTGGCGCTGGCGTGGCACTGCGCCGCTTGAGCGCATCGGATTTGCCCGCGTTTCAGGCCTACCGGACTGATGCCGATCTGGGCCGTTTTCAGAGCTGGTCTTCCATGTCAGAAGCGCAGGCTCGCACGTTCTTGCAAGAGATGAACTCAGTGCCACTCTTCCGTCCTGGCAAGTGGGCGCAAGTGGGAGTTGCCGAGCCCGAGGGTCTGGCGTTACTCGGAGACGTTGGGCTTTACCTCGCGGAAGATGGGAGTTATGCTGAAATCGGCTTCACGCTTGCGCGCCATGCCCAAGGTCGCGGGCTCGGTACGGCGGCGATCCGCGCGGCAATCCAACTGGTGTTTGAGTTCACCGCATCGGAGCGGGTACTCGCAGTCACTGATGCCCGAAACCATGCTTCCGTCGCGCTGCTTGAGCGGGTCGGAATGCACAGGCAAGAGGAGCGTGCCGTAGTGTTTCGAGCGGAGCCTTGCATCGAGTACGTGTATGCTGTACTGCGCAATAGCAGCTAACCGTTCGCTCGGCTAAAACGATAGTCATCGAAACTGTTGAGTTGAAGGCTGATTGCAATGTACATTTGGGCCTTCACGTGTCGGGAGTCAGGCTCCAAATTCGCGTGAAATCAACCTCGGAGGAACGATGAAACGCGTAACCGGCATAGGCGGTATTTTTTTCAAAGCGCACGATCCCGCTGCATTGCAAGCTTGGTACAAGCTGCATCTGGGCATTGACGTGCAAGCGTGGGGCGGCACGGCGTTTACGTGGACCGACGCGGATGGCAAACCTTTTGGCGGCAGCACCATTTGGTCTATCGGCCCGGCGCAAGGCGATCAGTTCGCGCCGAGCGCATCGACCTTCATGATTAACTACCGAGTGGAAAATCTGCACGCGCTGGTGAACGTGCTGCGTGAAGAAGGCTGCAACGTGCTAGAGAAAATCGATGAATCGGAGTACGGGAAATTTGCCTGGGTGATTGACCCCGAAGGGAACAAAGTGGAGCTTTGGGAGCCACTTGCGGGGCAGTAGTGGCTGGATGAGCGTTGCGCCTTGTTTTAAAACAAAGTTTGCTGCCTGCTTTCCGGTTTTTCTTTTTTCATTGCAGTGCGCGCGCCGGTAATGCGCATGCCGCTCTTTCGGCTACCGTGCTTTTCCATTACGTCTCCGGCTTCATTTTTCACCTCGCTGCTGCGTCGTAGCGCGCCGAAGTGTTCGCGGGCGGCACGGTAGGAGGTGAGCCAATCCACGATGGGCGCAGGGTAGTCGATGCCTATTTTCACGTTGTATTGCGCTTGCTCCGCATCGGTGAGCTGCCACGGCATGTGAATCTGCGCCGCTGGGATTTCGGCAAGCTCGGGGCACCAACGTTTGATGAACGTGCCCTCGGGGTCTTGCTCCTGTGCTTGTTTGTTGGGGTTGTAAATTCGAAGTGCATTGATGCCTGTGACGCCAGACTGCATTTGCAATTGCGAGTAGTGGATGCCAGGCTCGTAATCTAAAAATGCGCGGGCGAGGTAGTGCGCGAAATGTCGCCAATCGAGCCAAAGGTTATAAGCGGCGAAGGAGACGACCATCGCGCGGCTGCGGAACGTAAGCCAGCCGGTGGCATTGAGGCTGCGCATGCAGGCATCAATAAGTGGGTAGCCGGTAGTGCCTGTTTCCCACGCCCGTAAGCGCTTAATGGCTTCTTCATCGAGCGTAGCGGGGCGAACAGCGTCGAGTGCGCGCATCATCGCGTGATGTTCAATCGCAGGCTCGCTCTCTAACTTTTGAATGAAATGGCAATGCCAATGCAAGCGCCCTTCGAAAGAGCGTAGGGACGCGGCGAATCCCGGGGCTTTGTCGTTGCGCGCTTGTTCAACGTGCAGCCGCTGCACCACTTCGCGCATCGACAACACGCCCATCGCCAAATAGGGTGAAAGCCGCGAGCATACCTGTGGTGCGGTGTTGGGGCTGGACATACCGCGTTGATAGGTGAGCCCGCGCGTAATTAAAAAACTTTCCAGCGCACGCAAGGCGAGGGTGCGGCTACCGCGCTGACGCTTTGGTTTGTCGGGCTCGGGGAATCCAGTTGGGGAGATATTTTCTGTTTCGAGCGTGATTTGCGCCGCAGGTATTTGCTCGGGTGCGCTTAGCTGCGGCGCACGCATGAAGCGCTCCCAACGCGCTGCCCAACCATTGCGAGAGCCAAGCCTTCGTACTACGCCAAATTGCGGTATTTCCGTCCACGCAATCGCGTTGGCAATTGTCCACTCACCAACATCCAGATCACGGCGGTAGGTGATTGCGTTGCCAGTTTCTTCGTGGCTCCAAAGGCAGGTAATCGGGCGCTGGGTGTGCAAACGAGCAAGAGTTTCAACCACTTCGCCAGTTACGATGTGTAATGGGCCACTGCGCGCCCGGAGCGATTCTTCAAGATCCGCAAGGCACTCTTTTGCGAACGCAAAATGTTGGGCAGCATAATGGCGATTCTATCGCCCTTTTTTAGCTTGAGATCATGCTGGAGATACGCGGCAAAGTTTGTG
>JANMDS010000602.1:0-2391 GCA_031376405.1 Betaproteobacteria bacterium | reverse complement strand
TTTCACCCGCACCAACCACTTGGGCAATGGGTTTTCCATCCTTAGTTGGCAAGATATCAATTGTTAGACGTGCAATCCGTTCTTTTTCTACGTTTGGAAGCGTGGGCCGGTTGATTCGCGCAAAAGCCGAGAACGCCATTTCTTTGGATGCATCCTTTACCGCTGTCGCGAGCCACCCAGCGGTAAACACACCAGGCTTACCCGTCACCGGCCAGACGGTATCGAGCCGTACGGTGCCGCCAATAGGGGTCGCGACTTTACTCTTGTGTGGCCCACTAACTCCTGCGAAATCAAGCAGTTCCGGGCGCGGTTTCGCGCGCGCGGCCGCTTCCTTGTCTTCACGCAGCGTAACACGGACTGGTTCGCCAGTTCGCACCATCTTACCCACGACCGCGTGTTTGAGCGGGTCAGGATCACTTGTGTCGTACGACTCCACGACAACCAACATATTCACCGGCGGTGTGCCAGTGCGTTTTTTCGGTTCAAACATTGCAAATACATTACTACCAGCAGTACCAGTCATGACAATATCCTTTAATTTAATTGACGTTAAGGTGCAATTCTTACGGCGACAACCCATCATCGGGTTCGCCTTCAACTACCGCGCCTGGAACTGCACCTTGCGTAATTGCAAGCGCTTTACATACACCGGAAAACGCTTCCTGTGCCCTGATCCCTTCGACTGCTTTTGCCTCTGCGTTCGGCCCTTTTTTTGCGCTAGTCATCGCAAACTCCAACGTTCCTTTATGCCGGAACCCTTCAAGATCGAACCCGTGCAATTTGGCCTGCTCAATCACCAATCCGTTGTCAATCGCGCGGTAGGCGGCTTGCTCAGGCTTCCCGCCGAGCTGCTTACACATTTCAACGAGCGCATTCACATCGTAATCAACGATCGCCTCGGTTTTGGCCTGCACATCAGGCGGCAGAAGGGCATACACCGCCGCCACATCAATTGCGCCTGGGCTTAATTTCCACGTCCCTGCTGCGGTGGGCTCTTGGATGGACACCGTGTCGTCGGTTGGGACAGTAATGCCTTGAACGCTATCTGACATTTGCTCAACGATCGCCTCGTCCTGCTCGGTGATGAGCTTCTTGAGCGTTCGTAACGCTGCAAGAGCGGCCGCGTTTCGTGTAAGCGCATCGGACAAGTCCGAGCTTGCAACTGTTATTTTCTTGTCTGAGGCTTTTGGCTGGGGCGGGATAACTCCACTACACACCATACCCCAAACCCTCACAGCATTTTCAACAAGAGAATCGGCGATTTCGCGTGAGTACGGGACATGGATTGGCTTAGTGCTAACCCGCAGTGCGTCCCACTGCACTAACGCCATGAAGTCGGCCATACGACCTTTTTCGACCACATTCGTATTGTCACCACGGCTGAGCCGTACCGCGCCCGCGCTAATTGCCAAAGCGCCGTAGTGCAATTGCGCTCTGTATTCAAACGCGACAGTCTCTTTAACTTTCGCTGGCGATTTGTAGTCAACCACGCCAATAGCACCGGCGGCGTTCATCACGACATCATCCATGTTGACGCGAAGCCAAAAAGGGACGCCATCAGCCGCTCGCTGAGCCTCGCTTACGTTCGAAATGATTAGAGCCTCTACACCGAAGGTGCGAAGAAAATGATCCCGAGCAAAAGGTTCGTACAGATTCCCACGCTGCATGTCGGCATTAGGTAAATAGGGCGCTACTTTCATCAGTTTCGCGCTGACGATACGATTGATATTGGCATCGGGGAATGGTGAAGCACGCCCCGCCAATTCAGCGACTACCGTACCAATTTCGAAGCCTCCGATGCCGCGCAGACGATCAAGATGCCACTGCATCCGGTTTGGATCGTTTTTTGAAACGGCAGAAAACCACGTTTGGATCGTGTCATCGTTTATGTGATCGCTTTGCGGCAGAGTTCGCACAAAAGCGACACATTCGTCGAGAGAAATTGGCTGCATAGTATCGCGCCTACTGTATGTTTAAGACTATAGTATCATACCCATATCAAACAACGCAAGTAGCCAGGTACAAAATGACGACTTACTTAATACGCGACCGCGCAACCGACATCGTTTTTGCTGGGGCTGCCAGCTTGGGGAACGCGCTCATTGAAGCCGCTGCGTTCTACGCGATGGACCCGCGCGACTTCCTTAAATTACGACTCAAGAACATTGTGGTTGAACGGGCGCCAATTGAGCCGTGCATCCTAGCGGTTTCTTAGCGACTGTGCCAGCTCGCTTTTAGTCTCTCATCTTTGCAGCTAGAAACGCACTCACCACATCTTCAGCAATCTCACTCATCACCTCGTTACGTTTTTGCATAAGATCGCCGTGTGATTGTCGCAGTTCCTTTTCCTCAACAAGCGAGCGTGCAGATCCCGATGGGAAGGCTAGGGAA
>JANMDS010000554.1:0-3946 GCA_031376405.1 Betaproteobacteria bacterium | reverse complement strand
GCTAACCAAGCTAACCGCTTTTCACGCGCGGCCGGTGCGAGCTCGGTTGGACGCACCTCTGCAATCGGTTTCCCATGCTTCGTAATCGTCACAACTTCACCTTTCTGAACCCGCTCAAGCAATTCAGAAAAATGGTTTTTCGCCTCCAAAACGCCAACAGTGCTCACGGCGAACTCCAAATCTAGCCAGAATACCCTGAATTATCGCAGTTCATAGGGAAATTGAAGAAACCCTGCGGCGTAAATTAGGCATTTTCTAGAACTTATCTCCCAAAAATTGGCGTTTTACGGAGCAATTTCAGCAACCGAAACATTGTGCGACACCGCTCAGACACGTTGTCGCATGACGAAGACATATTGACGCACGACAACGCTTACCCTACCCTGAACAGAACAAATTTGCGTAAGGTTTCGGGCGATGAAGAAATCACTACAAAGTTGGGGACGTTTGTGCGTAGGCATTGCGGCCTTTGCGACTTATCAAAGCGCCGCGCAGCCCGCGCGCTCGACACCCCAACAAGATTTAAACCCGACCATCGACGCGGCACGCATGCTGACACAAGCCTCGTTCGGCGCGACCCGCGCGGAAATTGATCGGGTAGCTGGCATCGGCGTCAACGCCTGGCTCACGGAGCAATTTGCCAAGCCTGCCCAATCGTACGTTCCCAAAGCGCTTGAGTACCAGAACGCGGGAAGCTATTATTTCAATCCCGCCGTAGGTGCGCTCTGGAAGCAAATTTTTGAAGGGGACGATCAGTTGCGGCAGCGCATGGTGTTTGCGCTCTCGCAAATTACGGTGATTTCGCTTCGTAACTCCACGCTGGCGTCGCAGCCCTGCGCAGCGGCGAGTTACCTCGATGTGCTGGGAATCAACGCCTTCGGCAATTTTCGGGAATTGCTCAAAGCGGTAACGCTCCACCCCGCCATGGGCGAGTATTTAGATATGAAGCGCTCGGGCAAAACGCTCACCGTGAACAACCCCGAAGGCGCAGTGGTGAAGTTTTACCCCAACGAGAATTTCGCCCGCGAGTTGCTGCAACTGTTTTCGGTTGGTACGGTTATGTTGAATCCCGATGGCAGCCCCAAGCTTGATGGTGCGGGCAAAACCATCGCGAGCTACGATGAATCTGTCGTGAAAGGCTTCGCCCAAGCCTTTACGGGCTGGACATTCGCGCCCGATAAGGTAAACGACATTGGCTGGAATGAGCCGAGTCGGTGGTTATATGCCTATTACCCAGGAGAAACCCAATTCCCCAATGCCAACGAGCGCAACGCGGTCATGTGTCAGCAGTGGTCGAAGCCGATGGAGCCGTGGGTGTTTGATCGAGCTCAAAGCGGCAGTTACGATGCGTGCCAACGCCAAATCGACTCTGGACAAACGCCCAATTACGCAACCTGTGTGAAACCCAATCTGCCTCCGCCGCACGAGACGGGCGCGAAAAAGTTGCTAAGCGGCATCACCCAGAGCGCTTACCAAACGCCGATGCAAGATATGGACGCCGCGATTAACACTATTTTCAACCACCCAAACGTAGGCCCATTTATTGGCAAACAGTTAATACAGCGGCTCACGATGTCGAACCCACAGCCACCGTATGTGGAGCGGGTAGCGAAGGTGTTTAACGATAATGGTAAGGGCGTGCGTGGGGATATGCAATCCGTTATTCGCGCGATTTTGATGGACCCCGATGTGCGGCTCCACCTGCGCGCCCAAGGCCCGCTCGCGGGCAAACTCAAAGAGCCTGTCGTGCGATTCGCACAATTTTTGCGGGCATTTAATTCGCGTGCGGCAGCGGGATATTATGAAATCCCCGATTTAAGCAGCGCCGATTCGCTATACCAATCGCCGCTGTACGCGCCCTCCGTTTTCAATTTTTACCGCCCCAATGCGCCACTGCCGGGGCAGACCACTGCGATCAAGCCGCTCGCGCCCGAGTTTCAACTTGCCACCGCAAACGCCGCCGCCGCGTGGGCTGATTTTTCCGAAGGCGCCATGATTCGCGGCTACGGCAGTTGGAACGAAGGCGCGGACGCGGGAAAACACATCAAGCCCGATTACAGCGCCTATATTCCGCTTGCGCAAAACAACCCAGCAAAGCTGATTGACGAGCTCGCCATCGTGCTCTTAAACGGCACGATTTCGGCGGACTTTCGCACGCAGCTCATCCGCGCGGTGACCAATACACCGCCGCCAGATCAATACACTCTGCCGGTAGAAAAGCTCAACGTTGCGCTGTGGCTTATTGTGAATTCACCTGAATTCCTCATTCAAAAATAAGGGGACACGACGATGAATCGCAGACAATTTATGTTGAACGCCACGCGCTTTGCTGGTGCCACCTCCATGTTGCCCTTCGCCCGCTTAGCCCACGGCGCGGGCCCGTTTAACGACTACAAAGCGCTCGTGTGTTTGTACATGTATGGTGGCAACGACTGCCACAACACGATTATTCCGCTGGGCAGCGAATACGCCGCCTATGCCCGAGCCCGCGCAGGCTTAGCCATGCCAAACTCCACCAACATCGCGGCGGACAACCCTGCAAACTCCATTTTCACGCGTCCGCTCAATGCTATTAACCCTGCAAACGCGAGCGGTCGCAGCTTTGCTTTGCATACGAGTTTGAAAAAAACCGCTGCGCTTTTTAACGCAGGCAAAGCCGCCGTCGTTTCAAACGTGGGCCCGCTCATTCAGCCAACTACCAAAGCCCAATTTTTAGGCGAGAGCGTAGCCTTGCCGCCGCAGCTTTTTTCCCACAGCGATCAAGAGGTGTATTGGCAATCGCTCTCGGGCACGCTCGATCAAACCGGTTGGGGTGGGCGGTTCGCCGATTTGATGGAGGCCGCGCGCAGCAATGGCAACTCGCCGCTCGCCATTGCCACTACGGTTTCGGGGGATACGCCGTTTCTTCGTGGCGAAACTTCGATCCCGTATTCCATTTCACCCTATGGCCCGCAGCCCATCCGCGCCTACCGTAGTTGGGATGCCTACGCGGGATGCGCTGCGTGCCCAGATACCCAAAACGTATTTGAAAACCAAATCATCGCCACGCGCGTGAACCGCTACGAAGATGCTTATGGCGATGTGCTTGCTCGCGCAATCGATACCCAACGATTTATCAGCGGCGGGATGGATGTGATCCCCACGTTTCGCAGCGATTTTCCCGGAACGGGTGCCGATGTGTTGCCGCTCAACGACCCTGCGCGGCCCGGCACGGCGCAGCACGACGGCATGCTGCAAAACCGGCTCGCGGACCAACTGCGCATGGTGGCGCGCATGATCGCCGCGCGGGGCAATTTGATAGCGCCCAATGGGGTAACGCCGAAGCGGCAAGTGTTTTTTGTATCGATTGGCGGCTTCGATTCTCACGGTGCGAACTACGAAGACCACGCGCAGTTGCTGGCTGCCATTGACGGTGCGGTCGCCGCGTTTCAAGCGAAAATGGAAGCGCTCAATATTACGCAAAACGTAACGCTCTTTACGGCCAGCGAATTTGGCCGCACGCTGGAATCCAACGGCGAAGGCAGCGATCACGGCTGGGGCGGACACCACTTTGCAGTGGGCGGCGCGGTGCAAGGCGGCAAGTTTTATGGTGCGCCCAGCGCGGGGAGCTTCCCGCTGGTTACGCTCAACACCGCCACGGACGCGGGTGAAGGCCGCTTGCTGCCGACGATCTCCGTTGAAGAATACGCAGCCACGCTTGGCCGCTGGTTTGGCATTAGCGAAACGGAGCTCAAAATCGTGTTGCCGAATTTGAATAATTTTCAGCAGTTCAGCAATTTCAATGTGGGATTTTTGGGTTAAAACTGATTAAAACCTGCGGCGTAAAAATGGCATTTTTTGGAAGTTATCTCCTAAAAAAGTGCGCACCTTTTCTATATCCCCTCTCCCTCTGGGAGAGCAACTGTGTTCAAAGTCAAGCGCGAGACGCATAAAAGTGTTTCGCTCA